>NZ_JMQK01000007.1:0-82302 GCF_000705355.1 Pseudorhizobium marinum | reverse complement strand
CTTGTTGCGCTCAAACTTGCTCTTTGCCATTGAATGCTTCCTGTGGACATGGATGTGGGACCCGCGCGCGGGTTTGGTGTGGCCGTTTAAGGCTTTCCCGGAGAATGCGCAAGACATAAATGCCGGAAGAACCGGCCCGGCGGCCGGCACTGCCCGCCCCGCTTGCGGATGCCTGTCGCGGGCACCAAGAGGAGCCGGGCAGCGCCGTCGACCAGTGGACCCTGCATGGCGCCGGACCTCGGAAGGCCGGATCGCCTACCGGTCGCCGTGGAGCACCGCAAACCCCTCCGCCTCGAAGAAGGGCCGAGCCTCCTCGGACTTCAGGAACGCGAGGTAATCGGCGGCGGCAGGGTTATCGGCATCCCGCAGCAGGGCAACGGGATAGACGATCGGCGGATGGGACGTTTCAGGAAATAGCCCCACGACCGTGACGTTCGGATCGGCCGCAGCATCCGTTCGGTAAACGATCCCGTAAGGCGCCTCCCCGCGTGCGACATACTGCAAGGCGGCACGGACATTCTCGGCACCTGCAACCTTCGCCGCAACCGAGGGCCAGACGCCAAGGCTCTCAAGCGCTGCCTTGCCGTATCGGCCGGCCGGCACCGAATCAGGCGCCGCCATGGCCAGCTTGCCGTCCCCGATCACCGCAGCCAGATCAAAACCCGGCCCGATGTCGACCGCAGGCGCACCCCTTGCCCCGATCAGGACGATCCGGTTGCCGAGGAGGCTTGTGCGGCTTGCCGCATCGATCAGGCCCTGGGCGGCGAGGTAGTCCATCCATTCGAGGTCGGCGGAGATGAAGAGATCGGCCGGCGCGCCGGCTTCGATCTGCCTGGCGAGCGCGGAGCTGCCGGCATAGGAAATGGACGTCGCGATACCGCTCTTCTCCGTCCATGCAGTGCTTGCTGCGTCCAGCGCATTCTTCATGCTGGCAGCGGCAAAGACAGTCACCGGCTGCTGCGCGACAACGGTTTCCGGCAGACAGGCGAGAAGGACGAGACTTGCCGCCAGCCCCATTATTCCTCGACGGGAACGGTCTATCCAATTCATGGGCGGATCCTTCGGCGATGTGTCCCCCTGAGATATCGCCCGAGAAGGCGGATAGCCAGCGCACCGGCAAGGACGCATCCGCAATCGAGCAGCACCCGCCGGCTGCATACGCTTATATAGATGATCGGTGCGGAAACGGGACGAGCGAGGCTTGGAGCGGGTAACGGGAATCGAACCCGTGTATTCAGCTTGGAAGGCTGCTGCTCTACCATTGAGCTATACCCGCAGGTGGTCGATCCTCTGACGGAATGGTGGAGGGAGTTGGATTTGAACCAACGTAGGCTGAGCCAACGGATTTACAGTCCGTCCCCTTTAACCACTCGGGCATCCCTCCAGGTATCCGTCAGGATCGAGACCAAGCTCTTGAGATCGTGGCCACCGGCTCCGATCTGCGCCGCGTATATGACCGCCCCATGACCGTCTGTCAACACGACTGTCGAGCCTAAATGTCGAAAAAATTCTTGCGCCAAAGATGTCCATGCATGCGCCTGACGACTAGGCCGGCGCCGCTGCCGAGGCTATAAGACCGCATGAGCAAGAACGATAATAACGACAAGTCCGGCCGCGACGGCCATTACGCAACCCTGCGCCGCAACGTGCGCGACGCCAAGCGCGAGCGGGGTGAAATTCCGACGCCGGCGCCGCGTCGGCGCGACAAGGCCGCCGGATGGCAGCCGCCGCAGCTGCAGCCGGATCAGGTCCACCTCTACGGCCTGCACACCGTGCGGGCGGCGCTCGAAAACCCGGAGCGCGTGATCATCAAGCTCTCGGTGACGCAGAACGCTTTCGCACGGCTGGAGCTGGCGGAGCCGGAGACCCTCCCCTATCCCGTCGAGTTCGTCTCGCCGCAGGACATCGACAAGATCCTCGGGCCGGACGCGATCCACCAGGGTGCGATGGTCGAGACGCGGCCGCTGCCCGTCCGGCGGCTGGAGGCCCTGAAGGAGAGCCCGCTGCTTCTGGTTCTCGATCAGGTGACAGACCCGCACAATGTCGGCGCGATCATGCGATCGGCCGTCGCATTCGGCGCCGGCGCGCTTATCACCACCCAGAGACACAGCCCGACGGAATCCGGCGTGCTTGCCAAGTCGGCGTCCGGCGCCCTCGAACTCATCCCTTATATCCAGGTGACCAATCTCGCCAATGCGCTGGAAGAACTCCATGCGCTGGGCTTCCAGACGATCGGCCTCGATTCGGAAGGCCCCGCCCCGCTGGAAGGGACTTTCTCCGGCGAAAAAATCGCTCTGGTGCTGGGCTCCGAGGGCAAGGGTCTGCGCCAGAAGACCCGAGACACGGTAAAGACCCTGGCACGGCTGGACATGCCGGGCGCCATCAAGTCGCTGAACGTCTCGAATGCCGCCGCCATCGCTCTCTACGCGAGCCGGCAGCACCTTACCCGCTGACGCGAACAGGGCTCACTATTTTAGTGGGCCCTACTTAACGTCTGCGCCCTCTGCTTGTGCCGCCGCCTTTTTATTTCGCACCTGCAATATAATTTCGTTGCTTTCATTGTAGAACAAGATTTAATTCTTCCCAGTGTCGTGTCTCTGGTTGGAGAGTGTTGCCTTGGATTTAACCCATCTTCAGCGT
Source organism: Pseudorhizobium marinum (assembly GCF_000705355.1). NCBI lineage: Bacteria > Pseudomonadati > Pseudomonadota > Alphaproteobacteria > Hyphomicrobiales > Rhizobiaceae > Pseudorhizobium > Pseudorhizobium marinum. The sequence continues at coordinate 79,662 of NZ_JMQK01000007.1, read as the reverse complement.
CTGGAATCAGAGGCCATTCATATCTTCCGCGAGGTGGCAGCAAGCTTTGTTCGGCCGGTGATGCTGTATTCGGTCGGCAAGGATTCCTCCGTGATGCTGCACCTCGCCCGGAAAGCCTTCTATCCAGCCAAGCCGCCGTTTCCCTTCCTCCACGTGGACACCACCTGGAAGTTCCGCGAGATGATCGAGTTTCGCGACCAGGCTGCGAAAGAGCTAGGGTTCGACCTGATCGTCCACGTCAATCCGGACGGCGTGGCGCAGAACATCAGCCCTTTCGTACATGGCTCCGATACCCATACCCATATCATGAAGACGCTGGGGCTCAGGCAGGCGCTGGACGCCTACAAGTTCGACGCTGCCTTCGGCGGCGCGCGGCGGGATGAAGAAAAGTCCCGCGCCAAGGAGCGGATCTTCTCGTTCCGCAACAATCAGCACGCCTGGGATCCGAAGACCCAGCGTCCCGAGATGTGGAAGACCTACAACACCCGCATCAACCCCGGCGAATCCATCCGTGTGTTCCCCCTGTCGAACTGGACCGAGCTCGACATCTGGCAATACATCCTGAAGGAGGACATCCCGATCGTTCCTCTGTATTTTGCCCAGAAGCGCCCCGTCGTCGAGCGGGACGGAATGCTCATCATGGTCGACGACGAGCGCATGCCGCTCGGCCCCGACGACCGGGTCGAGGAGCGGCTGGTCCGCTTCCGGACGCTCGGCTGCTATCCGCTCACCGGTGCAATCGAGTCCGACGCCGTCACCATCGAGGACATCGTTGCGGAGATGCTCGTTGCGCGAACTTCCGAGCGCCAGGGCCGGATGATCGACAAGGACGAATCAGGCTCCATGGAGAAGAAGAAGAAGGAGGGGTATTTCTGATGGATACCACGTCACGCGAGCCCCTCTCCTCCGTCGCCGAATATCTGGGACAGCAGGAAACCAAGTCGCTTCTGCGGTTCCTGACCTGCGGTTCGGTGGACGACGGCAAGTCGACCCTGATCGGACGTCTTCTCTATGACACCAAGCGCATCTTCGAGGACCAGCTGGCGGCGCTGGAGCGCGACAGCGTCAAGCACGGCACCACCGGCGACGACATCGACTTCGCGCTGCTCGTGGACGGCCTGGAGGCGGAGCGCGAACAGGGCATCACCATCGATGTCGCCTACCGGTTCTTCGCCACCGAGAAGCGCAAGTTCATCGTTGCCGATACGCCCGGCCACGAGGAATATACCCGCAACATGGCCACGGGCGCCTCGACGGCGGATCTCGCGATCCTGCTGATCGACGCGCGCCAGGGGATCCTGCCGCAGACACGACGCCATTCGCTGATCGCCTCGATGCTCGGCATCCGGCACGTGGTGCTGGCGGTCAACAAGATCGATCTCGTCGACTATGACGAGGCCGTCTTCCATCAGATCGTCTCCGACTACGCCGAGTTTTCAGCGAGCCTGGAATTTGCGACCGTGCTGCCGATCCCGATGTCGGCCCGCTTCGGCGACAATGTCATCCACCGCTCGGCGCACATGCCCTGGTATACGGGTCCGACGCTGCTGCAGCATCTGGAGACCGTGGCCGTCGACAACGAGTATCTCGACAAGCCCTTCCGCTTCCCCGTTCAGTATGTTTCCCGCCCGAACCTCGATTTCCGCGGCTTCGCCGGGCAGATCGCCTCGGGCAAGATCGCCGTGGGCGATCCGGTCGTGGTGGCAAAGTCGGGCAAGCTGACACGGGTCAAGGATATCGTCACCATGGACGGGTCCCTCACCGAGGCCCGCGAGGGCCAGGCGGTGACGATCGTGCTCGCGGACCAGGTCGAAGTCTCGCGCGGCAACATGCTGGTCACACCGGAAGAGCGGCCGGAGGTTGCCGACCAGTTTCAGGCGCGCGTCATCTGGTTCGATGCCAATCCGCTCATTCCGGGTCGCAGCTATATCCTGCGGACCGAATGCGAGAGCGTGACGGCCAACATCACCAGCCTCAAGCACAGCATCGACGTCCACACGTTCGCGCATACGGCGGCAAAATCGCTCGCCATGAACGAATTCGGTGTGTGCAATCTGTCGCTGCAGGCGCCGATTGCCTTCGATGCCTACAAGGACAACCGGATCACCGGCAATTTCATCCTGATCGACCGCTTCACCAATGCGACGGTCGGCGCCGGGATGATCGATTTCCCGCTGCGCCGCGCCCAGAACATTCACTGGCAGGCGCTGGAGGTGAGCAAGCGCTCCCGATCAGAACTGATGCACCAGAAGCCCGCGGTGCTCTGGTTTACGGGGCTCTCCGGATCGGGCAAATCGACGATCGCCAACAATCTGGAGAAGCTGCTGCATGCAAGCGGCCGCCACACGATTCTGCTGGATGGCGACAACGTTCGCCACGGGCTGAACCGCGACCTCGGCTTCACGGATGCTGACCGGGTGGAGAACATCCGTCGCGTCGCGGAGGTCGCAAGGCTGATGACGGAGGCCGGCCTCATCGTGATCGTCTCCTTCATCTCGCCGTTCCGTTCCGAACGCCAGCTTGCCCGCGACCTGATGGAGGCTGGCGAGTTCATCGAGGTGTTTGTCGATACGCCGCTGGAAGAATGCGTGCGCCGCGATCCGAAGGGTCTCTACAAGCGGGCGCTTTCCGGCGACATCCGCAACTTCACCGGCATCGATTCGCCCTATGAACCGCCCGAGAACCCGGAAATCCACCTCAGGACGGTCGGCGCGGATCCGGAACTGCTTGCAGTGCAGCTCCAGACATTCCTGGAACAGCAGCGACAGGCACCTGATGACCATGCTTGAGATCTTCGAACACGCTGCACTGGCGGCGGGAGCCGCCATCATGGAGGTCTACCGCGACGGCGCGACGGTCAGCACCAAGGCCGATCACTCGCCGGTCACCGAGGCCGACGAGCGCGCCGAGGAGATCATTCTGACGCATCTGCGCCGGCATTGCCCGGATATCGCCGTCGTTGCCGAGGAATCGGTGGCGGCGGGCCGCGTGCCCGAGACGAGCGACCGGTTCATCCTCGTCGATCCGCTCGACGGCACCAAGGAGTTCATCGCCCGGCGCGACGAGTTCACCGTCAATATCGCGCTCATCGAGGGCGGCATCCCGGTGGCCGGCATCGTCTATGCACCGGCGCTCGGCGTCGCCTATGTCGGCGATCGCCAAGGCGCGCGCCGCATGACGATCGGTGCCGACTTCACGGTCGAGGACCGGCAGGCCATCGCGGCGCAGCCGGTTGCCGACCATCCGGTCGCCGTCGCCAGCCGCTCGCACAACACGCCCGAAACCGACGATTTCCTCGCGTCGGCGAAAGTCTCCGACATCTGCTCGATCGGCTCGTCCCTGAAGTTCTGCCTGCTGGCAGAAGGCAAGGCGGACGTCTATCCCCGCTTCGGACGCACGATGGAATGGGACACCGCGGCTGGAGATGCCGTGCTGCGCGGCGCCGGCGGATCGACGGTGACGCTCGACGGCAAGCCTCTCGCCTACGGCAAGCGGGAACAGCTCCACGACAGCGACTTTGCCAACCCGCATTTCATCGCCTGGGGACGGCGGGATGAGGAACTCCATCATCAGCAGGCCTGACTGCCGGACATGGTGCGATACTCGTCGGTTGACGAGTTCGCCTCATCAGCTCAGGTGATATGCACCTATATCGGCAATACCGCTGGAACGTTGACCTCTGCTGCGATGCTCAAGCTGACTGAGCACCGCTGCCGATCTTTCCGCTCCTGAAGGTGAAGCTCTTCTTGTCGGCTGACCGGGAGTCGATCTGATTGACTAGAGTTTCAGACGGCTCGAGGTCAAGGTGACGAAGAATTGCACCGATGGCAGTCTTTCTGGCTGCATGGGATCCGCCTCCCCTCGATCCGACGATATCCTCGAAATTGAGGACTAGGGACCCGTTTACCTCGTCATTTTGGGCCCAGCCCATGAATCGCTCGCGCAGTTCATTGGTCCCGACAAGGGCGGCATCGCCGGGGAAACGGGGAGGAATGCCCTGGCGCACTGCCGCAAGCCGCTCTTCATCCGTCTGGTAATCCTCCATGAGGCGTCGATGCATGAAATGCCGGCGCAGCCCCTTGATGTAGTAAAGCGTGGACCGCTCGACATCTTCCGGTTTTCTCGTGACGAAGATCGTCTTGAACCCCATCTCCTTCGCGACCTCATAGAGTCCAGGGTGCCAGGGAAGATGAGCGGTCGCAATTTGTCCGGGCCGGACAGTCGCCAGCATGCGCCGGAACTGTTCGATATCGGGCTGGAACACCTCGATCGGCGCCACGGCCTCCGGCCCCTTGTGGATATCCCACATCTCCACGTGCAGCCGTGACTGCATCAGTCCCGGCACCTCTTCGATGATCGCGGTGGCAAGGTGCGTGCCTGCCTTCGGGATCGAATTGATGAACACCTTCGGCCCCTGGCGCCAGACCATGGAGCGGGCATAGGCCCGGTAGGTCTTCAGCAGAACGAGCCGCAAGGTCGCATTCTGGAAAAAGTGCTTGGACATGGATCAGTCCTTCATGTTGGACGTGCGGTAAAGCTTCAGGATCTGCCACCCCTGCCCCGAAAAGATGAGGGCAGCGCCGGCCAGAGAGGCCAGGGCCGCGCCCGCTGCACCCATCGCATCGATAAGGACAAGGTTCAGGCCCGCGTTGACCGCGAGCCCGAGAAGGCTGAAAACACCATAGGAACGGCCCTGGCCATTGGCAATCAGGAGGCTGGCGCAGGGTATCGAAAGCGCCGTCAAGGTCTGGACAATGGCCAGAACCTGCAATGTCGATCCCGCCGGGGCATACTGGGCGCCGTAGGCGAGCGTCATGATCTCGTCGGAAAAGATGAAAAGCAAAAGGCTTGCCGGCACCGAGGTCGCCAGTGCGAAGATGCTCGACAGGCCGAATGCCCGCCACATGGCCGCAAGCCGGCCGGACGCATGCATCTCGCTCAGCATCGGTGTCATCACCGTCATCAGCATGACCTGGGGAAACGTCACCAGATAGGTCAGGCGGTAGGCGGATCCGTAGTAGCCGGTCTCCTCGAACCCCGCGAGGGGACCGAGCATCAGGATGTCCATCCGATCCATGACCAGCTTCGACAGGAGACCGAGGAGAAGCGGAAAGGCCATCCCCATCCAGACCGCAGGCTGCCCCTGTGCCGGTGCCGCCCAGACCTCCCTTGGCGTGGCACGCCAGAGCGCCACAGTGGCGGCCGCCGCCGCCAGGGCCGTCGAAATGGCCAACAGGATGACCGCATGCCGGGCATCCGCGACGACGCCGATGACCAGGGCCGCGATCAGAATGAGCGGAGGAACCCCCTCGTCGAGCAGGATCCCGAGTGCGGGGCGACGGGCGCCGGCGAGCTGGCTGCGACGGGCCAGATTGATTGCACTGGGGATGATCAGGACCAGGGCCATCCCCAGACCGATCGCGATCTCGGACCGGGCACCGGGAAAGAGCGACAGCGAAGCGACAATCGCGGTTGCGACCACAGCCGCCGAGAGCACCACGATATCGCCCCACCGCAGCAGCGATCGCAGCGACGACCAGTCGCTCTGCGCCCGAAAGGACGGAATGAGCCGCGACATCAGCATCGGCCAGCCGAGGCCGGCAGTCTGCGCGATCAGCATCGCGCAGCCGGTTGCGAAGGTGAACTGACCATACCCCTCCGGCGACAGGTGCCTCGCCACCAGGATCGTCATCACGAAGATGAGCAGCCGCGTGGCTATTCCGGCGGCGAACGTACTGACGATGGCATGCGAGGATCGAGCCCTGGCAATGATCGGGCCCATGACGTTAGAAAAACCTTGAGGCACCATTTCCCCCGCACCGCTGTCTTCCGTCCACGTGAATTCTTCCTTCGCAAAGCACACACACGATATTCATAGTCACCGCGGACGGCATGATCGGCGGGTACAGAACAGTAACTTTTCAGCGTGGCGACGGCAAAGTTTCATGAGCAACGAATCCGCCTTTGTGGAAAAAAACAAAATATACTTAAATACCGGGCGCACTTTCCAATCAGAGCAACTGTATAGAAGCACACCCGCCGAATAGAAACACTCAAATTAAAGAGCACCCATAATTAACGCGATGCACGCGAACTATGGGGTAGAGAGCTGATGTGGCCGTATTCGTTGGAGGTCCTGACACGCAGCAGCGCCGCGGTTTCGCCCCCCCACAGAGCGACGGATGCTGAAGCATCACCGAATGAAGTCGCCCGTGAGGCTGTTTCACCGGTTTATGGCTGGCCTGGAATCGCAGTTAAACCTGCTGGTTCCGCTCTTCTTCTTGCTGTGGAGCGGAGGGGCCGTCGACGGCCGCAGTTTTGCGCGCATGCAGGCGAGCCAGCAGTGGTGACGGACGGCCTACAGAAGGGGAAATGCGTGGCACAGGCCTACGCCTGAGAAGATGAATTGGTGCCCCCGCCAAGGTTCGAACTCGGGACCCCCTGATTACAAATCAGGTGCTCTACCAACTGAGCTACAAGGGCATTTCCAATGCCGTCGAGTTACCAGATTCTGCTTTCCTGTAAAGGGAAAAATTGCGTTTTGTCGAGATCTCCGGCTCCCGGGGTAGCCGATCGGGAGTACCGGTTCAGGCGCAAAGCGCTTGTCTTCAAAGGATTTTTGCGGGTAGGTATGGCCGCTAATACGAGGCGAGCCATGTCGAACCCAGCCAAGTCCCTCTCTTTCTGTGCGTCCTCCGCCCCCGAGGCTCTTGCTGCGCGCGAGGAGCTGATCAGCATCTACGGCAATATCTCCGACAATGACGCCGACGTCGTCGTGGCGCTGGGGGGCGACGGCTTCATGCTGCACACGCTGCATGGCACGATGAGCTCGGGCAAGCCCGTCTATGGCATGAACTGCGGCTCCGTGGGCTTCCTGATGAACGACTACCGCACCGAGAACCTGCGGGAGCGGATCGAAGTCGCGGTGGAAAACACGCTGCATCCCCTGCAGATGAAGACAACCAATGCCGACGGCACGAGCTCCATCGCACTGGCCATCAACGAGGTCTATTTGTTCCGGCAGTCCTACCAGGCCGCCAAGCTGCGCGTCGAGATCGACGGCCAGGTGCGGCTCGACGAGCTGATCTGCGACGGGCTGATGATCGCCACACCGGCGGGATCGACGGCCTACAATCTTTCGGCCCATGGGCCGATCCTGCCGCTCGAAGCGCCGCTGCTGGCCATGACGCCGGTCAGCGCCTTCCGGCCGCGCCGCTGGCGGGGCGCCCTTCTGCCCAATCAGGTCCGCGTCGACATCCACATTCTGGAGCCCGACAAGCGCCCGGTGAACGCGGTCGCCGACAACATGGAGGTGAAGTCGGTGCTGCACGTAGAGATCGCCCAGTCCCAGGAGATGACGGCGCGCATCCTGTCCGATCCGGACCACTCCTGGTCGGACCGCATCGTGGCCGAGCAGTTCAACAACTGAGATCGCACAAGCCGCGCTTGAGGCCGGGCCAACTGACGCCAAGCGTCATTCCAGTGCGTTGCCCCCCTAAAATGCAGAAGAGCGGCCGTCGATGCGGCCGCTCTTCTCATATCATCGTCCGGTCCAGGGCTGTCAGTCGACGTTGTCGATGCCAGCGTCGGCCTTGCCGCTGATCCGGTGGGCAAGAGCCGCTTCCATGAAGGGATTGAGGTCGCCGTTCAGGACATCGTCCGGCGCGGAGCTCTCCACCCCGGTGCGCAGGTCCTTGACCATCTGGTAGGGCTGCAGCACGTAGGAGCGGATCTGGTGCCCCCAGCCGATCTCGGTCTTGGACGCGGCTTCGGCATTGGCCGCCTCTTCCCGCTTCTTCAGCTCTGCTTCGTACATGCGGGCACGCAACATCTCCCAGGCTTTGGCCTTGTTCTTGTGCTGCGAACGCTCCTGCTGGCAGGACACCACGATGCCGGTCGGAATGTGCGTGATGCGGACGGCCGAGTCGGTGGTGTTGATGTGCTGGCCGCCGGCGCCCGAGGCCCGGAAGGTGTCGATGCGGCAGTCGCTCTCGTTGATATCGATGTTGATCGAGTCGTCGACGACCGGATAGACCCAGACCGACGAGAACGACGTGTGCCGCCGCGCATTCGAGTCATAGGGCGAGATCCGCACGAGGCGGTGCACGCCCGATTCGGTCTTCATCCAGCCATAGGCATTGTGGCCCTTGATCAGGATCGTCGCGGACTTGATGCCTGCCTCTTCGCCGTCGTGCATTTCCAGGATCTCGACCTTGTAGCCGGAGCGTTCGGCCCAGCGGGTGTACATGCGCAGCAGCATATTGGCCCAGTCCTGGGACTCGGTTCCGCCAGCGCCGGAATGGACTTCGACATAGGTGTCGTTGCCGTCGGCCTCGCCGGACAGCATCGCCTCGACCTGTTGACGGTCCGATTCGGCCTTCAGGGTCTTCAGGGCGTCCTCGGCATCCTTGACGATGCTCTCGTCGCCCTCTTCCTCGCCCATCTCGATCAGCTCGATGTTGTCGTTCAGCTGCTGCTCGAGGCGCTTGACGCCGGCAATGCTGTCATCGAGCTGCTGGCGCTCGCGCATCAGCTTCTGGGCTTCGGTGGCATCGTTCCAGAGGTTGGGATCCTCTGCCTTGTTGTTCAGCCAGTCCAGCCGTCGTACCGCCTGATCCCAGTCAAAGATGCCTCCTCAGCAGGCTTATGGCCTGCTTGATTTCGTCGACGACGCCAATGATTTCAGCCCGCATGGGTATTTCTTACTCTCGCTTGATTGGAAGACGGGGTGGACATAGTTGCGCCGGCCGCGGATGTAAAGGCCGCGCCGGCGCAGAGATGTCCCTTGGTTCAGGCTAGAAGAGGCCGGCCGCACCGGATGTGACCGCCTGCTGCGCCTGCGGAGAGGTCTCGAGGATTTCTTCCGGTGGCAGGTACTCGCCCTCGCCGATGACGGCAAAGACGTCGGCCGGGCCGGTTCCGGGCTTGAAGGCTTCCACGATCGTATCCGGTTCGCCTTCGAAGGCCATCATGCCCGTCGTCCGATTGACCGGGATGAACTGCATTCCTTCCGGCACAAGGAATTTCTCCGCCGGCAGATGCTTGACCGCCTTCTCCATAAAGTCGGCGAAAATCGGCGCAGCAAGCCCGCTGCCGGTGCTGCCGCGACCAAGCGGTGCCGGCGTGTCGAAGCCGACGTAGACACCGGCCACGAGGTTGGGCGTGAACCCGACGAACCAGGCATCCTTCTCGTCGTTGGTGGTGCCCGTCTTGCCGGCGACGGGACGATCCGAAATGTTGATCTTGCCGGCCGCGGTTCCGCGCTTGACCACGCCTTCCATCATCGAGGTGATCTGGTAGGCGGTCATCGGGTCGAGGACCTGCTCGCGGTTGTCGACCAGGGTCGGCTCGTCCTGGCCCGTCCAGGCCGTGGCATTGCAGCCGTCGCAGGTGCGCTCCTCGTGGCGGAAGATGGTGTTGCCATAGCGGTCCTGGATACGGTCGATGACGGTCGGCTTGATCTGCTTGCCGCCATTGGCAATCACCGCGTAGGCGGAAACCATGCGCAGCACGGTCGTCTCCCCAGAGCCAAGGGACATGGCCAGCACCGGCAGCATGTCGTCATAGATGCCGAAGCGCTCCGCATATTCCGCTACGAGCTCCATGCCCATGTCCTGCGCCAGCCGCACGGTCATCTGGTTGCGGGACTTCTCGATCCCAAGCCGCAGGGTCTGCGGGCCGGCCGATCCGCCGCCGTAGTTTTCCGGTCGCCACACCTGGCCGCCCGAAACCATTTCGATCGGCGCATCGAGGATCACCGAAGCGGGCGTATAGCCGTTGTCGAGCGCGGCCGCGTAGACGAACGGCTTGAAGGAGGAGCCCGGCTGACGCATCGCCTGCGTCGCGCGGTTGAATTCCGACTGCGCGTAGGAAAAGCCGCCGGCCATGGCCAGCACGCGGCCGGTGTTGGGGTCCATGGCGACGAAACCGCCCTGCACCTTCGGCGGCTGGCGCAGGCGATAGCTGCCTTCCTCGTCGGCGATCGGCTCGACATAGACAACGTCGCCCGGCTCGAGAACGCCTTCCGGCGATTTCGCCGTCTTCCGCTCGCCCGCGGCGTCGCGGTAGGCCCACTTCATGTTTTCGGCTTTGATCACGCCCATCTTGCGTGCTTCATCAACCTTGTCGCCGGCATCCGTGGAAGGTTGCAGCCCGATATCGACTTCCTTGCTCGAGACGGCAATCACCACCGCGACCTGCCATTCCGGCACATCGCGAAGGCTTGGTACCTTGGCGAGCTCCGGCCCCCAGTCGCCGCTCACGGCGATCCTGGAGAGCGGACCGCGGAAGCCGCGCCGCTCGTCGTACTGGACGAGGCCATTGTGGAGAGCGGCACGCGCCAGAACCTGGAGTTCCGGATCCAGCGAGGTGCGGACGGAAAGGCCGCCTTCGTAGAGCGTGTCGTCGCTGTATTTCTCGATGATCTCGCGACGGACCGCCTCGGCGAAATATTCAGAGGCCGCAAGATGCGAACCACCGGTCCTCGGCTTCACGCCGAGTGGCTGCTGCTTGGCCTCGGCCGCATCGGCCGGCGTGATGTAACCATTTTCGGCCATCCGATCGACGACCCAGTTGCGGCGCTCGATGGCCGCGGCTTCACGCCGGTACGGGTGGTAGTTGTTGGGGCCCTTCGGCAGGGCCGCCAGATAGGCGGACTCGGCGATGGTCAGCTCGGTCACGGACTTGTCGAAGTAGGTCAGCGCCGCCCCGGCGATGCCGTAGGAATTCAGGCCGAAGAAGATCTCGTTCAGGTAGAGCTCGAGGATCTTGTCCTTCGAATAGGTCTGCTCGATGCGGAAGGACAGAATGGCTTCCTTGACCTTGCGGTCGATGGTCTGGTCGTTGCTGAGCAGGAAGTTCTTCGCCACCTGCTGGGTGATCGTCGATGCGCCTTCCGGCCGGCGACCGGAACCGATGTTCTGGAGGTTGTTGACGATGGCGCGCGCCAAGCCCGCCGGATCGACGCCCGGATGATTGTAGAAATTCTTGTCTTCGGCCGAAAGAAAGGCCGCCTTGACCCGGTCCGGGATCGCCTGGATCGGCAGGAAGAGACGCCGCTCGCGGGCATACTCGGCCATCAGGGCGCCATTGCCCGCATGGACGCGGGTGGCGACGGGCGGCTCGTAGGAATTCAGAACCTCGTAATTGGGCAGATCCCGGGAAACGCCGGCGAGATAAATCGCGGCGACGACGGCAACGCCCAGAAACAGAACGCATGCCAATCCAAAGAAATACCCAATAAGTCTGATCATATCGAAGCTACCGTTCGGCTTGTCATTCGGTGCCAGCACACCATGCACGATTGATGCGGTTTTGCACGGCGGATGTCCCTGCGCAAGCAGGCATAGGCTCAGCAACCGAGTCGCCGTAGCACTTGGCTGCGACTAACGGTTTGAATGTGAGGAAAATAGGGCTCGAGTCCCCTCCTCCCAGCTCCCAGCTCTGCGCCAGGTGCGTTTCTGATGGCGGTGTTGCCAACCCGCAACCCGCCGTCCCCTCAGCCGCCGTTGGCAACCGCCATGTTCTTGTAACGGCCGACCGCGTCAACGAGCAGCCTGCTCACCTTCTTGCGCCAGGCCTCGTCGAGAAGAAGCTTCTCATCATCCGCATTGGACAGGAAGCCGAGTTCCAGCAGCACCGACGGGATATCGGGAGCGCGCAGCACCTGGAAACCGGCGTGACGGTGGGCGTTGTTGATCAGGCCGACCTGCCCTTCGAACGAGCTGAGGACGTTCTGCGCGAGCGTCACGGAAAAAGCCTGGGTCTCGCGGCGGGTCAGGTCGAGGAGGATGTCGGCGACCTCCGGCGGCTCGTCCTTCAGGCGGATTCCCGCGATCTGGTCGGAAAGGTTCTCACGCGCCGCAAGGTTTTCGGCCATGCGGTCGGAGGCGCGGTCGGAGAGCGTATAGACGGTCGCGCCACGGATGTCCTTCTGGCTGAGGGTGTCGGCGTGCAGGGAGATAAACAGGTCCGCCTTCGCCTGGCGCGCCAGCGTCACCCGCTCGGAGAGGGACAGGAATACATCGTCGTCGCGGGTCAGCACGGCGTCGATGCCCGCCTCGCCGCCCAGTTCCTCGGCGAGCAGTTTCGCGAACGACAGCGTGATCGCCTTTTCCGGGGTCTGCGTCGTCGTGCCGATCGCTCCGGTGTCGATGCCGCCATGGCCGGCATCGATTGCCACGACGAAGGCGTCATCGTCGACGGCGGCCAGAGACTCATCGGCGGCAGCCGCACTGCCTTCCCACTCCTGGCCCTGGACAAGTTTCTGGAAAGCCTCGGCCGTGGCCATCTCCGCATCCAGAACCAGGCGGAACTCGCCGTTCTCGCCCTCCTGCACCTCGGCAAGGCTCAACTGCACCGGCCGCTTGGCGGTCAGAACAAGACGGGCACTGGTTTCGTCCATGGCGCCGAAGCGGATGTCGTTGAACAGGCCGCGCGCGGCAAGATCCTCGTCGGGAAAGCCGAACGCGGTTGCCGGAAGGTCGACCACCACCCGTTCCGGCGCGGCCACATAGTGAACGGAAAACTCCGGCTTTTCGTCGAAATCGATGACGATCCGGGTGCGGGCATCATCGCCGGCGATACGGGCCGCAAAGGCCAGGAGCGGCTTGTCCGCAGCCTGCAGTCCGCCGACGCCCAACAGCGCGACGGAAAGAATGCCGAACACGGCGCCGCGTCCGATTCGCGCGATCAACCGCTTCGGCGCAGCGATGCGCCCTCTGGTAACCATCATTCCGACGTCGTCCCGCTTGCCGACTTCAATGTCCCCGTCTTTCGTGGGCGCCCGAACATGCATGATTTTGCTGATCGGCGCTTACGAATCAACGGCTTCCACTAGCCTCTTAATTCAATCGAGAATATGGCGGTACGGGCTTTTCCCTTGCTATTATGTCACGGAAACCATACAAGGCGGTTAAGGACTAAAGTGTTGACGGGATAGTCTGCCCGCAGGCTGGCCAGCCCAAAAGGAACCTGGCGCCGAATCCGAGCAGTTCATCCGCCGTCTGTACATTTTATTCCTGATACTCGATCTCATCCGGCGTTGGCCGGTCACATACTGGGTGGCGCGCCACCCAAGCTCAACAAGAGCACCTCCACCGGCCCTCGAGGCCTAAGATATCGTCGTTCTCGTTTGGACTTTCATGTCTCGGCAAGTGTTTCAGAACCTGGATACCCTGAAGGAGCCAAATGCTCCGTCAGCCGTCCGGCTGTCGCCGCAACATCGTTCAAAGGGAACCATTTTTTCCGGCGCAATCACCATCATGCATGAACGGCCTGTCCTAGCGGCAGGCCTTTTTGCACCTGCTCGGCTGCGCCGAGGAGCAGAATTTACATGGCAGACAAAATGCTCATCGACGCGTCTCACGAAGAGGAGACGCGGGTAGTCGTCGTTCGCGGCAACCGTATTGAAGAATTCGATTTCGAGTCCCAACACAAGAAACAGATCCGCGGCAATATCTATCTGGCAAAGGTGACGAGGGTCGAGCCCTCGCTGCAGGCAGCCTTTGTCGATTATGGCGGCAACCGTCACGGTTTCTTGGCTTTCGCCGAAATTCACCCCGATTACTACCAGATCCCGCATGCCGACCGGCAGGCCCTGAAGCAGGCCGAAGCGGAAGATCAGCGGCGGATCGCCGATGACGACTCGGCGGATCCCGTCGACCCGGCGTCGACCGAACAGCCCTACGTCAACGAGCCGGCCGCACTTTCGGCGGAAGCGGCCGCCAGCGAGGCCGGTGCCGAAGCCGCCGAGGTCAGCCCCGGCGAAGCAGCCGCCGTCGAACCGGAAAAGCCGAAGGCAAAGCCGCGCCGCAGCCGTGCGCGCAAGAAGCCCGTGGACGCGGAAGCGGTCGAGGCTACGGCCGATGAGTCAGCTCCCGAGACGTCCGATGGCGACGACAAGGGCACGCCCGGCGAAATGGCGGCCATGGTCGAGACCGATTCGATCTCCGAAGACATCCGAGACCGTCGCAACAATGACGACGATGATGACGACGACGACAACGGCGAGAAGGAAGAGATCGAATCCGTCGGCGCAGAAGACGCCATGGAAGAGGTTCCTGACCGCGTCGTACGTCGGCCGCGCAAGCAGTACCGCATCCAGGAAGTGATCAAGCGCCGCCAGATCCTGCTGGTGCAGGTGGCGAAGGAAGAACGCGGCAACAAGGGTGCAGCCCTGACCACCTATCTGTCGCTTGCCGGCCGCTACTCGGTGCTGATGCCGAACACGGCGCGGGGCGGCGGGATTTCCCGCAAGATCACCAGCCCGCAGGACCGCAAGCGCCTGAAGGAAATTGCCCGCGAGCTCGAAGTGCCGCAGGGCATGGGCGTGATCCTGCGCACCGCAGGTGCCAACCGCACCCGCGTCGAGGTCAAGCGCGACTTCGAATATCTGATGCGCCTGTGGGAGAACGTCCGCACGCTGACGCTCAGCTCGATGGCTCCATGCCTCGTCTACGAGGAAGGCTCGCTGATCAAGCGTTCGATCCGCGACCTCTACAACAAGGACATCTCGGAAATCATCGTTGCCGGTGAAGAAGGCTATCGTGAAGCGAAAGACTTCATGAAGATGCTGATGCCGAGCCACGCCAAGGTGGTCCAGCCCTACCGCGACCTGCATCCGATCTTCTCGCGCTCCGGCATCGAGGCACAGCTCGACCGCATGCTGCAGCCGCAGGTGACGCTGAAATCCGGCGGCTACCTGATCATGAACCAGACGGAAGCGCTCGTCGCCATCGACGTCAACTCCGGTCGCTCGACCCGCGAGCACTCGATCGAGGACACGGCGCTGCAGACCAACCTGGAGGCCGCCGAAGAGGTTGCCCGCCAGCTCCGCCTGCGCGACCTTGCCGGCCTCATCGTCATCGACTTCATCGACATGGAAGAGAAGCGCAACAACCGCGCCGTCGAGAAGAGGCTCAAGGATTGCCTGAAGAACGACCGTGCGCGCATCCAGGTTGGACGCATCTCGCATTTCGGTCTTCTGGAAATGTCGCGCCAGCGTATCCGCGCATCGGTGCTGGAATCCACGACGCAGGTCTGCTCGCATTGCGGCGGCACCGGCCACGTGCGGTCGCAGTCGTCCATCGCACTGCACGTTCTGCGCGGCGTTGAGGAATATCTGCTCAAGAACACGACGCACGACATCAGCGTCCGCACGACGCCCGAGATCGCGCTCTACCTGCTCAACCACAAGCGCAACTCGGTCGTGGACTACGAACACCGCTTCGGCGTCTCGATCTTCATCGAATCGGACGACACCATCGGCTCGAACCACTTCGCGATCGACCGCGGCGAGCCCGTGGAAAACCCGGTCAAGATCGAAAGCCTGATGCAGTTTGCCGCCCTCCCCGTCGAAGACGAAGACGATGACATCGTCATCGAGGAGGACGAAGACGAGGACGAGGAGCTTGGCGAGGCCAAGGCTGCTGCTCCTGCCGCCGCTGCAACCGCGGCGCAGGGCGACGACCAGAATGGTCGCAAGCGCAAGCGCCGTCGTCGTCGTCGCAACAAGAACGGCGAACGCGGCGAAGGCATGAGCCTGGAGAACGGCGACAGCGACAATGGCGCCTCCGCCGAGGACGATTCGGACGAAGGCGACGAGGACGAGACCGAAGCACGCGAAGCTTCGGAGACCGGCGCCGACACGGATGAAAACGGCCGGCGCAAGCGTCGTCGCCGTGGCAAGCGTGGCGGACGCCGCAACCGTCCGGGCGAGGAAGGCAGTGAGGGCGAAGGCTCCGAGGAGGATGCGTCCTCCCAGGCCGCGACCGCCGAAAGCGACGTTGCCGCAGACGTGCAGCCGTCGGAGGCCGTTGCCCCGACCGCCCCTGCTGCCGAACCGGAAGCCGATGCTCCTGTCGCAGCCAAGCCGCGCCGAAGCCGCCGCAAGGCTGTTGCCGCGCCGGTGGAAGAAATCGCCGTAGAGGCAGCACCAGCAGCGGAGGAAGCGCCGGCACCGATCATCACGCCGGACGTTGCCAAGGCTGCCGAAGTGGCAAGCGAACCGGTCCTCGCGGAGCAGGTCGAAGCTGCGCTCGGCGAAGAGGCACCTGCTGCTGCCGTTGTCGAGACACCGGCGCCGCCAGCGGAAGACCAGGCCAAGCCGGTCCGATCCAACCGGGCGTCCAACATCAGCTCTTCCGATCCGGTGATCAAGAGCTCCGAGCCGAAGGCCGAGGACTCAGACGACAGCGATCCGTCGAAGCCGAAGAAGGCCGGCTGGTGGCAGCGCCGCAGCTTCTTCTGACGCTGCCGGTACTAAAAACGAGACTTGAACAAGGGCCGCGTCTTCTGCGCGGCCCTTGTTCGTTGGCCCGACAGGGTCCGGCCCCACCTCCCCAACGCAGTTGTGACGACACAAGCTGTGCTCGGCGCAGATTTGCAGTTCCGAACCTTCCTCTGCCGGCGTAGGTTTGCCGCAAATCTCATGTACGCCGACACGTTCCTGCGCCTCAAATCGACCAAAAGGATCCTCCCATGTCCGTTCCTTCCAAGACCCTCGCCCTCGGCTCGATGCTGATTGCTTCGCTGTGGCTTTCGCCGGCGGTCGCGCTCGACGAGCAGCAGAAGAAGGAGATGGGGGAATTCATCCGGGAATACCTCGTAGAGAACCCGGAAGTGATGCTGGAGGTCCAGGCTGCGCTGGAAGCCAAGCAGCAGGCGGCGCGGGTCTCGATGGCGGGCCAGGCGGTGGCGGCCAATCATGATGCCATCTTCTCGTCGAAGACCGACGTCGTGCTCGGCAATCCGGACGGCGACGTCACCATCGTCGAATTCTTCGACTACAACTGCGGCTACTGCAAACAGGCCCTCGGCGACATGGAAGAGATCCTCGCCAGCGACCCGAACGTGCGCTTCGTCCTGAAGGAGCTGCCGATCCTCGGGCCGGAGTCGATCGCCGCCCACCGCGTCGCCAATGCCGTCAGGCTGGTCGCCCCCGAGCGGTACCCGGAATTCCATCGCATGATGCTGGGCGCAACGGGGATGGCAACGGAAGACAGTGCAATCGAGATTGCCACCTCGCTGGGGATCAGTGACGCGGATATTCGCAAATCCATGGAAGAGCAGCCGAACGACGCCCTCGTTCGCGAGGCCTACCAGCTGGCGACGAATATCGGCGTGACGGGCACGCCCACGTACGTCGTCGGCAACGAAGCGCTTTTCGGAGCCGTCGGCCGCGCTGCCATCGAAGAGAAAGTCGCAAACGTGCGGGCCTGCGGCCAGAGCACCTGCTGACCCCGCAGCCGCTCAGGCAAGCTGGCGGAAAGCCCTGTCTTTCAAAGAACGGGGGCTTTTCCTTGTGTTGCGGGCGGTCTATAGGTGGCCCCTGACTTTGACAGGAACACTGGAATACGATGAGCAAGACGGTCTTCGTCCTGAACGGCCCCAACCTGAACATGCTGGGCAAGCGCGAGCCCGGCATCTACGGCGGCAAGACGTTGAAGGATATCGAAAACGACTGTGTTGCAGCCGGCTCGTCCCATGGGCTCGCCATCGATTTCCGGCAAAGCAACCATGAAGGCATGCTGGTCGACTGGCTGCATGAGGCGGATGAGAAGGCGGTGGGGGTGGCGATCAATGCCGGCGCCTATACGCATACATCCGTTGCGCTCCATGATGCGATCCGCGCCATCTCCGTTCCCGTCATCGAAGTCCATATTTCCAATGTTCATGCGCGTGAGGCATTCCGTCATCACTCGATGATTGCCCCTGCCTGCAAGGGTGTCATCTGCGGCTTTGGCCCGACGAGCTACATCCTGGCTCTGCACGCCTTGAAAAACATCACCGACTGACAAGATAAACAGAACAATAGGGTTTGCCATGTCTGAGAATAAGCACGGTATCGACAAGGGGTTGATCCGCGACCTCGCGAACATCCTGAACGAGACCGACCTGACCGAGATCGAAGTGGAGCAGGAGGACGTCCGGATCCGCGTGTCCCGCGTTTCCGCCACGCAGTATGTCCAGGCTCCTGTGGCTGCCGCACCGGCTGCCGCCGCTGCCACGCCTGCCGCAGCCGCACCGGCAGTTCCTGCCCCACGCGACAACGCGAATGCCGTCAATGCGCCCATGGTCGGCACCGTCTACCTTTCGCCGGCACCTGGTTCGCGCTCCTTCGTGGAAGTCGGCGCTACCGTAAAGGAAGGGCAGACGCTCCTCATCATCGAGGCGATGAAGACGATGAACCAGATCCCTGCGCCCCGGTCCGGCAAGGTCGTCGAGATCCTCGTCACTGACGCGCAACCCGTCGAATACGGCGAGCCGCTCATCGTCATCGAATAGGACGACGGCACATGATCTCCAAAATCCTCATAGCCAATCGCGGTGAAATTGCACTGCGCGTGCTGCGCGCCTGCAAGGAGCTCGGCATTGCCACCGTTGCCGTGCACTCGACTGCCGACGCCGACGCAATGCACGTCCGGCTGGCGGACGAGAGCGTCTGCATCGGCCCGCCGCCGTCGCGCGACAGCTATCTGAACATCCACCAGATCGTTGCCGCCTGCGAAATCACCGGCGCCGATGCGGTTCACCCCGGCTACGGCTTTCTGTCGGAAAACGCCAGGTTTGCCGATATCCTCGATGCACACGGCATCACCTTCATCGGACCGACGGCCGAGCACATCCGGCTGATGGGCGACAAGATCACCGCCAAGAAGACGGCCGTCGAGCTTGGTATCCCCGTGGTCCCCGGCTCTGCCGGCGAAGTGCTGC
Source organism: Pseudorhizobium marinum (assembly GCF_000705355.1). Lineage (NCBI taxonomy): Bacteria > Pseudomonadati > Pseudomonadota > Alphaproteobacteria > Hyphomicrobiales > Rhizobiaceae > Pseudorhizobium > Pseudorhizobium marinum. The sequence goes on along the minus strand of NZ_JMQK01000007.1, from coordinate 60,948 downwards.
CGGAGAACGCGCTGGAGATCGCCCGGGAAATCGGGTTCCCGGTGCTGATCAAGGCGACCGCCGGTGGCGGTGGCCGCGGCATGAAGGTTGCGAAGACCGAGGCCGAACTCGAGGAGGCCGTGACCACGGCGCGCTCCGAGGCACTTGCCGCCTTCGGCAACGACGCCGTCTACATGGAAAAATATCTCGGCAAGCCGCGCCATATCGAGGTGCAGGTTGTCGGCGACGGTGAAGGCAATGCCATCCATCTCGGTGAACGCGACTGCTCTTTGCAGCGCCGCCACCAGAAGGTCTGGGAAGAGGCCAATTCCCCTGCCCTCAACGTCGAGCAGCGCATGAAGATCGGCCAGATCTGCGCCGATGCGATGAAGAAGATGAAGTACCGGGGCGCCGGCACGGTCGAGTTCCTCTACGAAAACGGCGAATTCTACTTCATCGAGATGAACACCCGCCTGCAGGTGGAGCATCCGATCACCGAGGCGATCACCGGCATCGATCTGGTGCATGAACAGATCCGCGTCGCCTCAGGCGCCGGGCTTTCGGTCACGCAGGAAGAGATCGTGTTTTCCGGCCATGCCATCGAATGCCGCATCAACGCCGAGGATCCGCGCACATTCGTGCCGTCGCCCGGCATGATCACGCATTTCCATGCGCCGGGCGGTCTGGGCGTTCGCGTCGATTCGGGTGTTTACGCCGGGTACAAGATCCCGCCATACTACGACAGCCTGATCGGCAAGCTGATCGTGCATGGCCGCACTCGCGTCGAATGCATGATGCGCCTGCGCCGCGTGCTCGACGAGTTCGTCGTGGACGGGATCAAGACGACGCTGCCGCTGTTCCAGGATCTCGTATCCAACCAGGACATCGCCAACGGCGACTACGACATCCACTGGCTGGAAAACTATCTGGCCGGCGACAAGTAGCGGGAGACAGATGATAGGGCGCCGCGGCAAATATTACCCGACACTGACATCGGACATTTTGCTGCGCGCCTATTCCATTGGGCTTTTTCCAATGGCGGAATCCGCTGACGACCCGGAGATATTCTGGGTCGAGCCGGAGATCCGCGGGGTCCTCCCCCTCGACGGCTTCCATCTCTCCAAAAGCCTTGCGAAGGTGATCCGCAAACGCCCCTTCGACATCCGCTTCGACACGGCCTTCGACCGGGTCATCGACCGCTGTGCCGAACCGGCAGAGGATCGGCCGAATACCTGGATCAATGCGACCATCCGGCTGCTCTATTCCGAACTGCACCGCATGGGGCATGCGCACAGCGTCGAGGCCTGGGAGGGCGAGGAACTGGTGGGAGGCCTCTACGGCGTTTCTCTGGGCTCTGCCTTCTTCGGAGAGAGCATGTTCTCGCGGCGCACCAACGCTTCGAAGATCTGTCTCGTGTTCCTGGTGGAGCGGCTGAGGGCACAGGGCTTCACGATTCTGGACACCCAGTTCACCACCGAGCACCTGAAGACATTCGGCGCGATCGACGTGCCGAAGGAAACCTATCTCGAGATGCTGAAAGAGGCGATGGATTCGCCGCATCTGACCTTCTAGGTGGTCAGTTCGTCGCCTCTGGCGCCGGAACGTCGGACTGCTGCTTGCAGCCGGTCAACCAGACGTCATAGATCGCGTGCTCGACGGCGTTCAGACCGGGACTGTCGGCGAACATCCAGCCGGTGAAGATCCGCCGGATCTTGCGATCGAGCGTGATCTCGTCGACCTCCACGAAACCGTCCACCCGCTGCGCCTCGGTTTCGTCACGCGAGTAGCAGACCTTCGGCGTGACCTGCAGGGCGCCATATTGGACCGTCTCGTCGATATAGACGTCAAAGGTGGTGATGCGGCCGGTGATCTTGTCGATACCGGCAAACACGGCAACGGGATTGGAAATGCGCGCAGCCGATACGGCCGTTGCCGACAGCGCCGACGTGGTCGCTGCCACGGCAATTGCGACGGTCAGCTTGCGGATGGATTTCCTCATCGATGATCCCATTCTCGGTCCGGTCCGGGCACAGCAGATGCGCCCCGGTCCTCCTATCCGGTAGAAGCCGAATGTGGCCAAAACAGGTGTTTAGGCGCCGGGTGTCCAGGCGTCGTAGTCGCCGGTGACGCGGGGGCGCTCGCCGGTGGATGCCAGCGATCCCTGGGGACGATATGCGCCCGGCGTTCCGGTCATATTGGGCTTGTGGCCCTTTTCCCATTCACGCGGCACGTAGTTGTCCTGCGAAGGAGCGACGTCGGTGCGGTGATGCATCCAGCCATGCCAGCCCGGCGTGATCGCCGAGGCCTCTGCGTAGCCGTTGAAGATCACCCAGCGGCGCGGCACGCCGAACGATGTCTTCGGGCCCTCGTAGTAGACGTTGCCCAGTTCATCGACGCCGACCTTCTTGCCGTGGCGCCAGGTGAAGAAGCGGGTGCCGAGGGTCTGTCCGTTCCACCAGGTAAATATCTGAAGCAGGAAATTTTTCATGTGCGTTTCGTCAGCTCTGGCAAACGCTGCAGGCAGCGCGATCTGTGACTGTTTGAGCGGTTATGCAACCTGCCGGGCGCGATGTCCAGTGATTCCCGAACCGGGCGATCCTCACTTGAGCTTCATCTTGAAGCCGTAATGGCTTTTGGCAAAGCCCAGCCGCTCGTAGAAACGGTGGGCATCGGTGCGGGCCATGTTCGACGTCAGCTGGACCATGCGGCAGTCGCGCCGCCGCGCCTCCTGCAGGGCGTGTTCGATCATGGCGGCACCAATTCCCTGGCCGCGCATGTCGTGGCGAGTCTGCACCGCCTCGATCACCATCGCAAGACCGCCGCGGCCCGTCAGGGTGCGGTTGAACATGATCTGGAAGGTCCCGACCACCTCGCCTGCCCGGTCGGCCACGAACAACTGCTCATTGTTGGATGCATCGATGACATTGAAGGCGCGAAGATATTCGTCGAAGGCATCCGGATCGGTGGTGTCGCCATGGCCGCCGATCTCGTCTTCGGCGAACAGCGAAATCAAGGCCGGAAGGTCCTCCTCGTGTGCCCGCCGGATCAGAAGGTCGTCATGCATCGGCTCGTCTCCCATCAGCCCGGCAGGGGCTTTTCAAGGACAACGGCGGGGAGGCCCGAGGCCGGCCCGCCAAACTCCTCCATGCGGTCCACCTCGAAGAAGCCGAGCCGCTCATAGAAGGAGATCGCCCGCGTGTTCTGCAGCGCCACCTCCAGCCGCATGACCTCGGCATCCGGGAAGCAGGTCTCGAGCTCGGCGAAAATGTCGCGACCGATGCCCTGCCCCTGGCAGGACGGCTTGACATAGAGGTGGTGAAGCATCGCCGTCTTCGACATCGTCGTTGACATGGCCGCATATCCCATCCCGCCGATGTCGCGGCCATTATCGGCGACGAGGAATTCGCTGAAGCGCTTCCCGATCCGCGCCTTCAGCGCCTTTTCCGAGTGCCAGTTGTCCAGCATCCGCTGCACCATCACCAGTCCGAAGAAGGGATCATAGGTGGCGTGGAAGGTCTCGACCAGCAGCGCGCGGACCTTGTCGAGGTCACGCTCACCTGCGGTGCGGACAAAGTAGACCATCGGCCTATTCCTCGATGCCGAGCTTTGCCTTCACCAGTGCCTGCACGGCCTGCGGGTTGGCCTTGCCGCCGGTCGACTTCATCACCTGACCGACGAACCAGCCGGCCAGCGCCGGCTTCGCCTGTGCCTTGGCAACCTGGTCGGGGTTGGCGGCAATGATCTCGTCGACCGCCGCCTCGATGGCGCCGGTGTCGGTCACCTGCTTCATGCCGCGGGCTTCGACGATCTCGGCCGGATCGCCGCCTTCGTTCCAGACGATCTCGAAGAGATCCTTGGCAATCTTGCCCGAAATCGCTTCCGACTTGATGAGGTCGATGATGCCGCCGAGCTGAGCGGGAGAAACCGGAGTCTCTTCAATGCCTTTGCCGGCTTTGTTCAAGGCGCCCAGCAGGTCGTTGATGACCCAGTTGGCAGCGGTCTTGCCGTCGCGGCCGGCAGCCACCGCCTCGAAGTAGTCGGCGATCGCCTTCTCCGAGACAAGCACCGAGGCGTCGTAGATCGACAGCCCGAGCTCGCGCACGAAGCGTTCCTTCTTGTCGTCCGGCAGTTCCGGAAGATCCTTCTTCAGCTCTTCGATGAAGGCATCGTCGAACTCGAGCGGCAGCAGGTCCGGATCCGGGAAATAGCGATAGTCGTGGGCCTCCTCCTTCGACCGCATGGAGCGGGTCTCGCCCTTGTTCGGGTCGAACAGACGGGTTTCCTGATCGATGGAGCCGCCATCTTCCAGGATGCCGATCTGGCGGCGGGCTTCGTATTCGATGGCCTGGCCGATGAAGCGGATGGAGTTGACGTTCTTGATCTCGCAGCGCGTGCCGAACTCGCCGCCGGGCTTGCGGACCGAAACGTTGACGTCGGCGCGCATGGAGCCTTCGTCCATGTTGCCGTCGCAGGTGCCGAGGTAGCGGACGATGGAGCGCAGCTTCGTCATATAGGCCTTGGCCTCATCGGACGAGCGCATGTCGGGCTTGGAGACGATCTCCATCAGTGCGACGCCGGAGCGGTTCAGGTCGACGAAGGACATGGTCGGATGCTGGTCGTGCATCGACTTGCCGGCGTCCTGCTCCAGGTGCAGCCGCTCGATACCGATCTCCACGTCCTCGAACTGGCCCTGGCGATCGGGACCGAGCGAGATGACGATCTTGCCCTCGCCGACGATCGGATCCTTGAACTGCGAGATCTGGTAGCCCTGCGGAAGGTCGGGATAGAAGTAGTTCTTGCGGTCGAAGAGCGAACGCTTGTTGATCTGCGCCTTCAGCCCCAGGCCGGTGCGGACCGCCTGCTTGACGCATTCCTCATTGATGACCGGAAGCATGCCGGGCATGGCGGCATCGACGAGCGAGACGTTGGCATTCGGTGCCTTGCCGAACTCTGTCGACGCGCCGGAAAACAGCTTCGACTTCGACAGAACCTGTGCGTGGACCTCCATGCCGATGACGATCTCCCAGTCGCCGGTGGCGCCGGGAATGAAACGTTTCGGATCAGGCGTGCGGACATCGACTAGGGTCATGGAATGCTCTTGAAATCGTCTCGTTGGGGTGTCTGTGAGGTAGAGCAAATGGGGCGGTGGCGCAAGCGCGCGGCCCTATGCGAATGCAAAACAGCAGAGCGGACCTTGGGACAAACTTAACCGCAGGATGGCAGACTGGGAGAATGCAACTCGATGAACCCGCGACCCTCCTGCTGATCTTCCTGCTTCTGAACGTCGTGGTGTTCTGCGTCTACTGGTGGGACAAGCAGGCGGCGATCGAAAGGGCCTGGCGCGTGAGCGAGAGCACCCTGCTGACGCTCGCCTTCCTGGGGGGCAGTCTCGGCGCTGTGGCGGCGCAGCAGATCCTCCGCCACAAGACGCGGAAGGAACCCTTCCGCACCCAGCTCATGCTCATCGTCGCCTTCCACGTCATCCTGGGGGCGACCTGGCTGTTTGCGCCCGATCTGCTTCTGGACGGCGTGAACGCCCTGGTGCCAGCCGCCGCCTAGATGCCCGGCCCGTAGGTCACCTCGGCGTCCTCGACCAGCAGCTTGGACAGGCCGACCGACTGAACCTCGCGGTCGAGTTTCGGCGAATAGGTGGCCGTCAGCCAGTTGATGCGATAGCCGTGCCTTTCAAAGAAGCTGACGGCCTCGTCGTTGCGGGCGTGGGTCTCGACCCGGGCCGTGTCGAATCCCTGCCGGACGATGTCCGCCTCGATCGCGCTGAGAAGCGCGCTGCCGAGGCCCTGGTGCTGGTGGGGCGGATCGATCCAGAAGTCGCTGATCAGTTCATCGAGCGCCTCGCGCGCGGCCCACCCGACCACCACGCCACCCTTTTCGACCACGGTGATGGTGAGCCAGGTCTTGCGCGTGAAATTGTCGAAGGCGGCTTGCGCATTGTCGCGGATGCCGGCCATCTCGCCGACATTGAGCATGGCTTTTTCCCATGCCCTGAGACCGATATCTCTCAACGTCTCGGTCTCGTCTTCCCGTGCGTTGCGAATGGTCGCCATGACAGCCCCTGTTTTGGCTGCAGTAGATCACTGAGTCTGGCGTTTTGCCAAGTGGGACGCTTGCAGGCGGCAACCCGAGCGTTGACGACGAGGCGGCGTACGGCTAGCTATGCCCGTCCCATTGGAGTTTTGATGTCTACTCTGTCCGAGTCCCGGTAGAGGGCCTGTGCGCCTGACCCGCGCATATGGCCCGACAAGAACGCACCGCTGACGCTTTCGCGAGCGCCGGCATCGTTTTTGCGCGCCCGCAAGGCCGGGCGCTTCCAGGACATCAACAATGGACATTTCGCGCGCAGAACAGCGCATTCTCCACCTGCTCGCCCAGGGCGGCAGGATCGAGCTCATCCGCGACCAAAACCGGAAGATCGAGAAGCTTCAACTCTTCACCCGCGAAGGCTGGGTGCTCAGCGGGCTCGACCTCGTCATCTTCAGAAAGTTGAAGCAGAAGAAGGCAATCCGCTCCACCGGCGGAATGCCTTATCGCATCACCGAGCGAGGGCTGGCTCTGGTCAGATCGGAGCAAAACAACCGCTAAACCTGAAATGGCGCCTCCGGGCGCCATTTCATCTGGATCAGGCCTCACCCTACCCGGTTTTCCCTGCCGCAACCGGCGGCAGCCATAGGCCGAGGATCAGTCGGCTCACCACCACTTCGCGGGCGAAAACCGGCCTGCGGCCTGTTCGATGACGTGGGCGGTCTTGAACAGGGTCTCTTCCTCGAACGGCTTGCCGATCAGCTGCAGGCCGAGCGGCAGGCCCTTGCGGTCGAGGCCGGCGGGGACGGCGATGCCCGGCAGGCCGGCCATGTTGACCGTCACGGTGAAGATGTCGTTGAGGTACATGGCGACCGGGTCGGCGGCGAGGTTCTCGTCGGCGACACCGAAGGCGGACGACGGAGTGGCCGGCGTCAGGATGGCATCGACGCCCGCATGGAAGACCTCCTCGAAGTCGCGCTTGATGAGCGTGCGGACCTTCTGCGCCTGCAGATAATAGGCGTCGTAATAGCCGGCCGAAAGCACATAGGTACCGATCATGATGCGGCGCTTGACCTCCTTGCCGAAGCCGGCGGCCCGCGTCTTCTCGTACATGTCGGTGATGTCCTTGCCGTCGACGCGCAGTCCGTAGCGGACGCCGTCGTAGCGGGCGAGGTTGGACGAGGCTTCCGCCGGCGCCACGATGTAATAGGCCGGCAGCGCATACTTCGTGTGCGGCAGCGTGATGTCGACGATCTCGGCGCCGGCGTCCTTCAGCCAGGCAATGCCCTGTTGCCAGAGCTTCTCGATCTCCTCCGGCATGCCGTCGACGCGGTACTCCTTCGGAATGCCGATTTTCATGCCCTTCAGCGACTGGCCGAGCGACGCCTCGTAGTCCGGCACCGGCAGGTCGACGGAGGTGGTGTCCTTGGCGTCGACGCTCGCCATCGATTTCAGGAGGATCGCGGCGTCGCGCACGTCACGGGCGATCGGCCCGGCCTGGTCCAGCGACGATGCGAAGGCGACGGTGCCCCAGCGCGAGCAGCGGCCATAGGTCGGCTTGATGCCGACGGTGCCGGTGAAGGCCGCCGGCTGGCGGATGGAGCCGCCGGTGTCGGTCGCCGTGGCGCCGGCGCAGAGATGCGCGGCAACCGCCGCCGCCGAGCCGCCGGACGAGCCGCCCGGTACGAGCTGCTGGTTGGAGCCTTCGGCGCGCCAGGGGTTGATGACGGGGCCGTAGTAGGAGGTCTCGTTCGACGAACCCATGGCGAATTCGTCCATGTTGAGCTTGCCGAGCATGACCGCACCGTCGTCCCAGAGGTTCTGGGTGACGGTCGACTCGTACCTGGGCTGGAAGCCGTCAAGGATGTGCGAGCAGGCCTGGGTGTGGACGCCCTCGGTGGCGAAGAGATCCTTGATGCCGAGCGGAATGCCCTCGAGCGCGCCGCCCTTGCCGGCCGCTAGGCGTTCGTCGGAGGCTTTCGCCATCGACAGCGCCTTCTCATCCGTCACGGCGATATAGGCGTTCAGCGCGCCGTTGGCGGCGGCGATGGCATCGAGATAGGCCTGCGTCAGGTCGACGGCCTTGATCTCCTTGGAGGCGAGCTTGTCGCGGGCTTCTGCAATGGTGAGGCTGGTCAGCTCGGTCATGATGTTTTGTCGCTCAGCAGGTGTGTCTGGAATGGTCGGAAGGCAGCATCACGAATGCTATTCGACGACCTTCGGCACGAGGAAGAAATTGCGGTCGGTGGCAGGCGCATTGGCGACGATGTCATCGGCCTTGTCGCCGTCGGTCACCACGTCCGTGCGCTTGCGCATGACCATGGGGGTGACGGAGGTCATCGGCTCGACGCCATTCACATCGACCTCCGACAGCTGCTCGACGAAGCCGAGGATGCCGTTCAGCTCGCCGACCATCCGTTCTGCCTCTTCCTCGCTGACGGCGATGCGGGCAAGGCTAGCGACGCGCTTGACGGTGGCGAGATCGACGGACATGGCATGACTCCGGGCAAGAATTTCCTACCGCTATAATGGCCACGTCCGCCGTTCGCAACTCCCCGCTCTGTGTGGGGGAGCGGTAAATCAGAAGCTGAGGGTCGTGCCGGGCGTCGGCGTCTCTACCCGGGTGCGCGTCCCCTCCATGCCCTTCACGAATTTGTCGGCCGTCTGGTCGATGATCGGGAAGGACCCGTAATGGCACGGGATGGCGTGCTTGAAGTCGAAGAAGCGCTGGCAGGCAAGTGCCGCAACCGCGCCGCCCATGGTGAACCGGTCGCCGATCGGCACGAGGCCGATATCCGGCTGGTGCAGTTCGTTGATCAATCCCATGTCGGTGAAGATGTCGGTGTCGCCCATGTGCAGCACCGACTGCTCGTCGTCGAAGTGCAGCATCAGGCCATTGGCGCTGCCCAGCGCATGGGACACGCCGTCTTCGGTGATCTGGGCCGATGAATGCTGCGCCTGGGTGAAGGTCGCGGTGAAGCCGTCGAAGGAGACGGTGCCGCCGGTATTGCCCATGTCCGTCTTCGCCACGCCCTTCTTGGCCAGCCAGCCTGCCAGATCGGCATTGGCCAGCACGATCGCACCGGTCTCTTCCGCCAGCGCGATGGTATCGCCGACATGGTCGCCGTGGCCGTGGGTGAGCAGGATATGGGTAATGCCCTCGGCCGCCTCGCGGCGATCCAGACCTGCAAAGCCAGGATTGCCGGTGAAGAAGGGGTCGATCAGCAGCTTCGCCTTTGCAGTCTCGATGCGAAAGGCGGAATGGCCGAGCCAGGTGATCTTCATGACAGTCTTCCTCGATAGATAATGCGAAAATTGGTGAGAATGTTAAAGAGATATCCGGGCCGCCGCTAAAGTGAAGCGGCGGCGACTTCATTTATACGCCAAAGGATGCCGAACGGATGACTGTGCTGACGATCGAGGAACTCGCCGAAGCCCTGCAAAGCGGACAGGCGATCGCCGGACTCGATCTCGGCACCAAGACCATCGGCCTTGCGATGTCGGACCTCGGTCGCCGCTTCGCATCCCCGCGTCCCGTTCTCAAGCGGACGAAGTTCACCAAGGATGCCGAGGTCCTGCTGGCGTTCGCGGCGAAGGAAAAAGTCGCTGCCTTCATCATCGGCCTGCCGACGAACATGGATGGTTCATCCGGGCCGCGGGTCCAGGCGACACGCGCCTTCGTCCGCGGGATGGGCGAAAAGACAGAGATCCCCTTCGTCTTCTGGGACGAGCGCCTGTCCACCGTCGCGGCGGAGCGAGCATTGATCGAGATGGATGTCTCGCGTGCCAAGCGGGCCGATCGGATCGATTCGGCGGCGGCAAGCTTCATCCTTCAGGGCGCGCTCGACAGGCTCTCGTCGCTGGAAAGAATCGGATCGCTGCGCATCTCCTGACGGCGACGCCACCAGGCGGCGATCGCCTTGCGGCGCCGGAAGCCGATGATCATGAAGACGACGGTGCTGTCGACCATGATCGCCCGCATGACAAGCGGCGGGATGTCTTCCGCCGGAATGCCGAGCACGCCGCTGTAGACCTGGAAGACAAGATCATGCGCCTGCCGGGTCAGCATGAACACGCCAAAACTCATGTCGTTATAGGAAAGGCCGTACCAGCTGCCGAGCAGCAGGATCGGTCCCGCCCAAAGAATCAGGAACCACTTCATGCGGTTCTCCTTCCCGGCTGAACAAGATGAAACTCCATCGTTGCAAGCCATCTCAGCAGAGCCATCAGGCTCAGCACGACCGCGGGCATGGCGATGTCCAGAGCCAGCACCGCAAAGAACATCGTCATGATGCTCAGCAATGCGCACTCTAGAATGACAGTTCCCTGCGGCAACGGTTCAATCCGTCCATGGTTAACATACGATTAACGTTAACTTAGGCATGTCGCACCGCCGCGCAACGCGAACCGGTTGATATGGTTAATGGCGCAGCGCCGACTGTGGATAAGGCAGCATCGAGCCCTCCACGTCGCTGGAATTTTCAGCCGACGAAAAGCCGGTTGACCGAACAACTGATTTGTACAAGTGTACAATTCATGAGATCAAGCGCCAAAGAAGCCCTGCTATCGAACGCCGCCACGCTGTTTTCCCGCAGCGGCTACAATGCCGTTTCGCTGCGCGATGTCGCCAAGGCAGCCGGAGTCAATGTCGGCAGCCTCACCTATCATTTCGGATCCAAGGCCAATCTCCTGCGGGAGATCTACACGCGGCACACGCTGCCGATGAATGCGCGGCGCCTCGAATTGCTCGGCGAGGCGCGGCGAATCAAGGATCCCGACGAACGCCTGATGGCGATCCTCCGGGCCTATGTGGTGCCGGCCTTCGTCTCGTCCTCCGGTGGCGATGGCGGCGGAGCCGAGTTCACGCGCATGCGCGCCGTCCTTTCCGCCGAAGGCAATCCGGACGCGCAGGCGATCATTGCGGACGCCTTCGACGAGACGAGCCGCACCTTCATCGAGGCACTGGGGGACTGCGTGCCAGGGGCGCCGCTGGAGAGCCTGGTCTGGCGCAGCCAGTTCCTGCTCGGCGGGCTCTACTACGCCCTCATCAACCCGGAGCGGGTGACCCGTCTCTCCAACGGCGCCGTCGACGGTGACGACCGCGAGGCGGCGGTCCGGCACCTCGTCGAGGCGACCTACGCGAGCTTCAGGAGCCTTTCGGGCGCCAATCCGCAAAGGTCGGAACCTTTGACGGTTTCGACGCCCCCCATCCAGGAGAATCAGACATGAGCACCGGCCCGTCGACAGCCGCCAGTTCCAAACGTCGCCCGACCCTTTTGCTTCCCGTCGGCAGTTGCGATGCGCATTGCCACGTCTTCGGACCTGCGGCCGTGTTTCCTTACGCCGGCAACCGGAGCTATACGCCTGCCGATGCGCCGAAAGAGGCGCTGGCGGCCTTGCATGACCGGCTCGGCGTGGATCGGGCCGTCATCGTCCAGGCCAGTTGCCACGGCACCGACAACCGCGCCATGCTGGATGCGATTGCCTGGCGTCCCGACACCTACCGCGGCGTCGCCATCGTCGACGACAGGTTCGATGACAAGGCGCTGCAACAGCTGCACGACGGGGGCGTGCGCGGCGTCCGCTTCAACTTTGTCCGGCACCTCGGCGGAGCGCCGGACATGGCGGTCTTCGACCGGGTCATCGCGAGGATCAAGGCGCTCGGCTGGCATGTGGTCCTGCATCTGGATGCTGCGGACATCGAGCCGCTCTCCGGCATGATCCGCGCCCTCCCCGTGCCCTTCGTCATCGATCACATGGGCCGAGTGGACACCAGCCTCGGCACCGACCAGCCTGCGTTTCGCGCGCTTCTTGCAATGGCGGAGCGGGACAACTGCTGGGTCAAGGTCTGCGGCTCGGAACGGATCTCCCGCTATCCCTTCGATGCCGCCGTCCCCTTTGCGCGGGCGCTGCTCGAGGCAAGTCCGGATCGCACGCTGTGGGGCACCGATTTCCCGCATCCCAATCTCAAGGAACCTGTCGATGAGGCAGACCTCGTGGACCTGGTCCAGAGGTTTGCGCCCGCTGAGGAGGAGCGTCAGCGGCTGCTCGTGGACAATCCCGCGCGGCTATACGAATTCGCCACCTGAACGGCGTCTATTGGAGGAGGAAGACATGATACATCCACGAACACAGAGGCCCGGGCTACTCCGGCGGACCCTGCTGAGGGCCGCCGTTTCGGCTCTGGTCCTGACCAGTGCCGCACCGGCGATCGTCCATGCGCAGGAAGACTACCCCAGCAGGGAGATCACCCTCGTGCTGCCGTTCGGCCCCGGCGGGATCGCCGACATCACGGCCCGCGTCGTTGCCGAAGCTCTCGGGAGGAAGCTCGGCAAGCAGATCGTGATCATGAACCAGCCGGGCGCCGCAGGCTCTGTCGCCGCCCGTGCCGCGCTCAATGCGCCCGCCGACGGCTATACGCTTGCGCTCCTCTCCAACGGCACCGCCATCAGCGTGCCGCTGTTTGAAAACCTCCAGTTCGACCCGCTGAAGGACTTCGTGCCGGTCTCCAGCCTTGCCTATTTCGACTTCGTCTTCGTCACCAAGGAGGGCGGCGCGTTCAAGACGCTCGCGGACGTCCTTGCCGCTGCCAAGGCCAAACCTGGGGCTTTGAACGTCGGGACCATCAACGTCGGCAGCAGCCAGAACCTGGCGGCGGAACTGTTCAAGTCGACGGCGGGGGTTGATTTCACCATCATTCCCTACAAGGCGACACCGGATCTGCTGGTCGCCCTGCTGGGCGGCGAACTGGATGTCATCATCGACAGCCAGACGGCGCTGAAGGCTGCGCTGGAACAGGGCCAGGCCACCGCGCTTGCCTCCTCCGGCCCGACCCGCTCCAGGCTCCTGCCAGACCTTGCGACGGCGCAGGAACAGGGCGTGGAAGGGTTCGACGTGACATCCTGGAACGCGATCTTCGCGCCGACCGGGACACCCCAGCTGATCGTCGAAAAGCTCAATGCGGCCCTTACCGAAGTGCTGGCAGAGCCGGCCATCCAGGAACGGTTTGCCGATCTCGGCGTCGAAGCCCGCTCCAGCACGCCGCAGGAGATCGGCGACCGGCTGGCCGCCGACATCGAAAAGTGGGGCGCCGTGATCGAGAAGGCCGGCATTCCGAAGCAGTAGGACCCGGCAGGGCCTGATGGCGAGAACTACCCGCTGCACTCCGCCCGGAAGGACAAGAGCCGTCGGCTCCCTTCCGGGCTTTCGATGTCCGTCAGCCGTAGATGCCGCGCACCAGCCGGCGGACCGAGGTCTCGATCTTCAGCCAGTCCTTCTCGCTGCGCAGCGGAAGGCCCGCGAACTCACCGGTGGCGACGGCGGAGATGACGAGGTGCTGGATGGCCGCAAACAGGATGCCGTTGACGGTCGGTGCATCGACGCCCTTCGGGGCCGTCAGGCTGCCACGCATGCGGTCCAGCCACTTGGCAAGCGACCGGGAGCGCGCCTCCGCGAGCCTGCGCACCTGCGGGGTGTCCTTGGAGACTTCCCAGGCGATGATCTTGCAGACCAAGGGATCGTGCCGCAGCGCCTCCATGTAGAGGAGCGCCAGTCGCTCCATCAGGTCGCCGTAGGTCAAGAGGAACATGCCGCCGGAATCTTCGGGAATGCGCTCCTTCACCCAGTCGCCCAGATCGGCGCCGATGGCGTCGAGCAGGCCGTCCAGCCCGCCGTAGTAGCGATAGATCAGCTGCTTGTCGCAACCGGTCCGGCGGGCGACAGCATTGATGCCGAACCCCTGGAAGCCCTCTTCCGCCAACAGGCTCCGCGCCGCCTGAAAGATGGCGGCCTCCGTCTGGACGCGGTTCTTCACGCGCCGTTCGGGAACGGGTTCGACCAGGGCTTCCTGCACTGCAAGCATAGACGGCACTCCAACGTCTTTTGCCGATAAGCCGCAGTGATCGTTGAGACAACCGCGCGCGGGCGGCCATACACAGAAACCCGCAGGGATTGCGCCGAACGGGTGCAGCGGGTAACCCTCGCCCGTCATTTCCCGCCGCCCTTCCCTCTCCCCCTGGCCCTTCCCCATGCTGATCATCTTCGAAAGCATCCTGCCGATCTTCCTGCTGGTCCTCCTCGGGGTCGCCTTGAAGCGAAGCCCCTTGATCAACGGCACCTTCTGGGAAGGGCTGGAGCAATGCGGCTATTACGTCCTGTTCCCGGCCCTGCTCTTCCACACGCTGGCCACCGCCGACTTCTCGACCATGGAGATCGGCGCGATCGGCACCGCCGCCGTCGTGGCCGTCGTGGCGATGTGCGCACTGGTGCTGGCGCTCTGGCTTGTCCTGAAGCGGGTCGGCGTCCCGGCTTCGGCCTTCAGCTCCGTCTTCCAGACCGCCACCCGCTGGAACGCCTTCATCGCGCTCGCCATCGCCCAGAAGATCCAGGGAGACTACGGGCTGACCGTGGTGGCGCTGGTGATGGCCGTGATCATCTTGCCGATCAACTTCATCAATGTCGGGGTGTTGTTGTCGTTTTCCGGCGCGCGCATGAGCTACGGCACCTTCGCGCTGCGGATCATCACCAATCCGATGATCATCAGCAGCATTTTGGGCCTCATCGTCAACCAGGCGGGGATCCCGATCTATGCGCCGCTGATGAGCACGGTGGATCTCGTCGCCCGTGCGGCCCTTAGCCTCGGCCTGATCGCGGTCGGTGCCGGTCTGCGAGTCTCGGATGCGTTGAAGCCGCGGCCGCTGGTGCTGTTTTCCACGGCGCTGAAGCTTGCCTTCTTCCCGCTGCTGATGATCGCGGTCGCACTTCTGGCGGGGGTCACCGGCCCGGCACTGGTGATGCTGGCGCTGAGCGCCAGCGTGCCGACCGCCATGAACGGCTATATCCTCGCCAAGAAGATGGGCGGCGATGCCGAGCTCTATGCCGCCACCGCCACGGTGCAGACGGTCTTCTCCTTCGTCACCATCCCGCTGGTGCTGATGATCGCCGGTCAGCTCGCGGCGGGATAGAGCAGATCGACGATGTAGGAAGCATCGAAGCGGGCATCGAGCATGCCGTAGGTGGAGCGCCATCCTCCGGCAAGCCGCGTCTCGAGGAAGGCATCGGCGATCTTGCCGGCACCGAGCCGCGCCAGTTCGGCGGCACCGGCAGCCAGCGCCAGCTGCTCGACGAGGAGGCGGGCCGCCCCTTCATCCGTTTCGCAGAGCGCCATGGCGGCGCGCAGCACCTCGATCGTCTTGCGCCCAGAGGCACCGAGATCCCGTTCGAAGCCGGCAAGCACGAGCTCGAAAAGGTCCTTGCCGCGCGACAGCACCCGCAGCACGTCGAGCGCCATGACGTTGCCGGACCCCTCCCAGATCGCGTTGACCGGCGCCTCGCGATAGTGGCGGGCGAGCGGGCGCTCCTCGACGTAGCCGTTACCGCCCATGCACTCCATCGCCTCGTAGATCAGCGACGGGGCGATCTTGCAGTTCCAGTACTTGATGACCGGCGTCATGACCCGCGCGAAGGCGGCATCGGCAGGATTGCTGGCTGCCTGATCGAAGGCCTCGGCCAGGCGGAAGGCCAAGGCGGTCGCGGCGGCGACATCGAGCGCCATGTCGGCCAGCACGCGGGTCATCAGCGGCTGGTCGATCAGGTTCTTGCCGAAGACGCTGCGACCGCGGCAGTGGTGGACGGCTTCCGCCAGGGAGGCGCGCATGATGCCGGCCGAGGCCAGCGCACAATCCAGCCGCGTCAGCGTCACCATGTCGAGGATGGTGCGGACGCCGGCACCGGGCTCGCCCAGCAGATAGCCGAAGGCATCGGTGAATTCGACTTCCGAGGACGCGTTCGAACGGTTGCCGAGCTTGTCCTTCAGGCGCTGGAACTCCAGCCCGTTCGCGGAACCGTCCTCCAGCAGGCGGGGCACCAGGAAGCAGCCGATGCCTTCGTTCGTCTTTGCCAGCATGACGAAGCCGTCGCTCATCGGCGCCGACATGAACCACTTGTGCCCGGACAGGCGGTAGATCCCCTCGCCCACCCGTTCGGCGGTCGAGCGGTTGGCGCGCACATCCGTACCGCCCTGCTTTTCCGTCATCCCCATGCCGATGGTGACGGCGGTCTTCTGCAGTGCCGGACGGTTCGACGAATCGTATTTGCGCGACAGGATCTTCGGGGCCCACTCCCTCTGCACCCGCGGCGATGCCATCAGCGCGGCGACAGAGGCGCTCGTCATCGTCAGCGGGCAGAGATGGCCGCACTCGAGCTGCGAGGTCAGGTAGAAGCGCGTCGCACGCGCCTTGTGCTCATGGCCCTTGGCTTCCGGAATGCTTTCCCAGACGGAGGAGTGCAGGCCGATCGACATCGAGCGGCGCATCAGCGCATGCCAGGCCGGATGAAATTCCACCACGTCAAGACGCTCGCCGCGCGGACCGTGGGTGCGCAGTTTCGGCGGGCTTTCGTTGGCCATCCGCGCCAGTTCCTGCGCTTCCGGCGAGGTCGCGTAATGGCCGATCGAATCGAACTCGTCGCGCAGGCTGCGATGCAGGCCGGCCGTGAGGTCGACGATCAGCGGATCTGATCGATAGGCGTTGATACCGGACCAGGGTTTCGGCTGGTTCAGTTCGGCAAGTTTCTGTTCGGTCCGGCTATTCTGTGTCATAGGCCGCTTCTAGCCCGTTTCTCCGAAAAATGCATGAGGATGAACCGACTTTTCCCGGCCATTCGCTTGCCCGTCCCGCAGCCAGTCATTATAGACGCCCGAACGCAAGCGGAGACGCCTCATGGTCTTCTTTCCCCACCGCCATCTCCTCGGCATCAAGGGTCTCACCGAACACGACATCACCTATCTCCTGGACAAGGCCGACGAGGCCGTCCAGATCAGCCGACAGCGGGAGAAGAAGACCTCGACGCTGCGCGGGCTGACGCAGATCAATCTGTTCTTCGAAGCCTCCACCCGCACACAGGCCTCCTTCGAGCTCGCCGGCAAACGGCTGGGCGCAGACGTGATGAACATGTCGGTCGGCAATTCGTCGGTGAAGAAGGGCGAGACCCTGATCGACACGGCGATGACGCTGAACGCCATGCACCCGGACGTGCTGGTGCTGCGGCACTCGTCGGCCGGCGCTGCGGCGCTTCTCGCCCAGAAGGTCGCCTGCTCCGTGGTCAACGCCGGCGACGGACAGCACGAGCATCCGACGCAGGCGCTTCTCGATGCGCTGACCATCCGCCGCGCCAAGGGCAAGCTGTCGCGCATCATCGTCGCCATCTGCGGCGATGTCCTCCACTCCCGCGTCGCGCGCTCCAACATCCTGCTCCTGAACGCCATGGGCGCACGGGTACGGGTGGTCGCGCCGTCGACGCTTCTGCCCTCCGGCATTGCCCAGATGGGCGCCGAGGTCTTCCACTCCATGGAGGAAGGCCTGAAGGATGCCGACGTGGTGATGATGCTGCGCCTGCAGCGGGAGCGCATGTCGGGCTCTTTCGTCCCCTCCGTGCGGGAATACTTCCACTTCTACGGGCTGGATGCCGAGAAGCTGAAGGCCGCGAAGGAAGACGCGCTCGTCATGCATCCCGGCCCGATGAACCGCGGCGTCGAGATCGCGTCCGAGGTCGCAGACGGCCCGCAGAGCGTGATCGAGCAGCAGGTGGAAATGGGGGTCGCCGTGCGCATGGCCGTGATGGAAACGCTGCTGCTATCGCAGAACCAGGGGCCGAGAAGCGAGGGATTGCGCGCATGAGCCAGGCCCTCGTTCTCACCAATGCCCGCATCCTCGATCCGTCCCGCAACCTGGACGAGGTCGGCACCATCATCGTCGGCGACGATGGCCGTATTCTTGCCGCTGGGGCAAACGCCCGCAATCAGGGCGCCCCGGAAGGCGCCGTCACGCGCGACTGCAAGGGGCTCCTCGCCGTTCCCGGCCTCGTCGATGCGCGCGTCTTTGTCGGCGAGCCGGGCGCGGAACACCGCGAAACGATCGAATCCGCCAGCCGGGCGGCGGCGGCCGGCGGCGTCACCTCGTTCATCATGATGCCCGACACGGATCCCGTGCTGGACGACATCGCGCTGGTCGAATTCGTCCAGAAGGCTGCGCGCGACAAGGCGGTTGTCAACGTCTATCCGGCCGCAGCCCTGACCAAGGGACTGGCCGGCGACGAGATGACCGAGATCGGCATGCTCCAGAAGGCCGGTGCGGTGGCCTTCACCAACGGCCGCCAGCCGTTGCACGACACGCTGGTGCTGCGCCGGGCCATGACCTATGCCCGGGAATTCGACGCGGTGATCGCGCTGGAGGCGCGCGACCAGTACATCGGTGCAGGCGTCATGAACGAGGGCCTCTACGCCAGCTGGCTCGGCCTTGGCGGAGTGCCGAAGGAAGCCGAAATCATTCCGCTGGAGCGGGACCTGCGGATCGCCGGCCTCACCGGCGCCCGCTATCATGCCGCCAAGATTTCCGTTCCGGAATCGGCCGAGGCGATGCGGGTTGCCCGCCGCCGTGGCGCGAAGGTGACCTGCGGCATCTCCATCAACCATCTGTCGCTCAACGAGAACGACATCGGCGAATACCGCACCTTCTTCAAGCTCTCGCCGCCGCTGCGCACCGAGGACGACCGGACGGCGATGGTCGAGGCGCTGGCGGACGGGACGATCGACATCATCGTCTCCTCCCATGATCCACAGGACGTCGATACCAAGCGTCTGCCGTTCGCCGATGCAGCCGATGGCGCGATCGGGCTGGAGACCCTGCTGGCGGCAGCCCTTCGCCTGCATCATTCCGGCCAGGTGCCGCTGATGCGTCTGATCCATGCCATGTCGACCCGACCTGCCGAGATCTTCGGGCTGGACGCCGGCACCCTGAAGGCGGGCGCGCGCGCCGACATCACGCTGATCGATCTCGACGAGCCCTGGCTCGTCTCGAAGGATGCGATCCTGTCGCGGTCGAAGAACACCCCGTTCGAAGATGCCCGCTTCTCCGGTCGGGCAGTCGCCACCTATGTCGGCGGAAAATGCGTTCATGCACTCTGAGGAGGCGAGCCTGTGACTGACATCATGACCTGGCAGATCGGCAGCGGCGTCGCCGTTGCGGCCATCGTACTCGGATATCTTCTCGGCTCGATTCCCTTCGGGCTGCTCCTGACCCGCATGGCGGGGCTTGGCGACATTCGCGCCATCGGCTCGGGCAACATCGGCGCCACCAATGTGCTGCGCACCGGCAACAAGAAGCTGGCCGCCGCGACCCTGCTGCTCGATGCGCTGAAGGCCACCGTTGCCGCTCTCGCCGGCTTCTACATCGCCGGACCGGAAGCCGGTCTGCTGGCAGGCTTCGGCGCCTTCATCGGGCACCTGTTTCCGGTCTGGCTCGGCTTCAAGGGCGGCAAGGGCGTCGCCACCTATATCGGCACCCTTCTCGGCGTTGCGCCGGTATGGGTACTGGGCTTCGCAGCCGTGTGGCTGACGGTCGCATTTCTCAGCCGCTATTCCTCCCTCGCGGCCCTGGTTGCAACGCTTGTGATTCCGGTTGCATTGTGGATAGTAGGCGAGGAGAAGATCGCAGCTGTCATGGCCATCATGACGGTGGTCTCCTTCTGGCGGCACGAAGCCAATATCAAGCGGTTGCTGGCAGGCACGGAAGGTAAGATCGGCCAGAAGGGATAGCGATGCCTGAGGGCGGCGCAAGACGGATCGGGATTGCGCTGACCGACAGGCAAAGGATCGCCTGGCTTCGATTGATCCGCAGCGACAACGTCGGGCCAGCCACCTTTCGCGATCTCATCAACCACTTCGGCTCCGCCGAGGCCGCACTTTCCATGCTGCCTGAGCTCTCCAGCCGCGGCGGTGCCTCCCGGACGATCCGGATCGCGACCGTCGACGAGGCCGAAAGGGAGATCGAGAAGGCCCATCGGCTGGGCGCGCGGTTCATAGGCATCGGCGAGCCGGATTATCCCGCAGCGCTTCGGCAGATCGACGGTGCGCCGCCTCTGCTCGCGGCGAAAGGCCGCTCCGGGGTGACCATCCGGCCTTCCGTTGGCGTCGTCGGATCGCGCAATGCCTCGATCAGCGGCGCCAAATTCGCGGCGATGATTGCCCGCGACGTCGGCCGCGCCGGCTATACAATCACCTCAGGCCTCGCCCGTGGCATCGACACCGCCACCCACCGGGCCAGTCTCGACACCGGAACGATCGCGGTTCTGGCGGGTGGGCTGGACCAACCTTACCCGCCGGAAAA
The DNA here is from genome assembly GCF_000705355.1 of Pseudorhizobium marinum. Classification (NCBI taxonomy): domain Bacteria; kingdom Pseudomonadati; phylum Pseudomonadota; class Alphaproteobacteria; order Hyphomicrobiales; family Rhizobiaceae; genus Pseudorhizobium; species Pseudorhizobium marinum. The sequence continues at coordinate 40,768 of NZ_JMQK01000007.1, read as the reverse complement.
TCTCTCCCTCCTGGACGAGATCACCGACGGCGACGGTCTTGCGGTCAGCGAGATGCCGTTCGGGTGGGAGCCCCGCGCCCGTGACTTCCCGCGCAGAAACAGGCTGATCGCCGGCATTTCTCTCGGCGTCGTCGTGGTGGAGGCGGCCCAGAGATCCGGTTCGCTGATCACGGCCCGCATGGCGGGCGATTTCGGGCGGCTGGTTTTCGCGGTGCCGGGATCGCCGCTTGATCCCCGATGCCACGGCACCAACGGTCTTCTCAAGGAGGGGGCGATCGTCACGACCGAGCCGCAGGATGTCCTGGATGCACTGGCGCCCCTTTCGCAGATGGCCCCTCCCCCATCCTCCGTCATCGAGGAACCGGAGCAGGACGAAGGCGCCAGGTCGTTCCTGCCACCGGACGACAGCGAGCGACAACAGATCGTCTCGGCGCTAGGGCCGACCCCGGTCGAGATCGACGACATCATCCGCCATACCGGGCTTGATGCGTCCGCCGTCTATCTGGTTCTCCTGGAGCTCGATCTTGCCGGGCGCCTACACCGTCACTCCGGAGGGCTTGTCTCCATTGCGATGAGCGACTGAGCGCGGACGGCGGCCGGACTGCACGTCGCCCGCCTCGACATAGGCCATTTCGATCAAATAGCAGAGCATGTCTGCTCCCTCCTTCGAGGCGACCTGATGCAGTTCCCCGAGCATCTGGCGGATGTAGGCGATAGCCTCTGCGTCGCCGGAGCTCTGACGTTCCGATCCCATGATCCACCCTGTCTGACTGGGCCCCTCGCCAGGTGCCGGAAACCGGCCTGGCAGAGGCAGGATAATCCAGTAATCTAAAATTGCAACCTACAGAATATCCTCTATAGGTTGCACGACGTTGCATCGCTTAATTTGACGCTGGCACTTGACCGCAACGAAAAGGCCATCCATGTCGGAGGCCAAGACCTGCCCGGAACCATGTGGTTGTCCGGGCTCAGCCTCACCTTAGAGAAGCACAATGAACGTCGTCGTCGTCGAGTCTCCGTCCAAAGCCAAGACCATCAACAAGTACCTGGGCCCGGACTTCAAGGTTCTCGCATCCTTTGGCCATGTTCGCGATCTTCCTGCAAAGGACGGCTCTGTTCTGCCCGACCAGGACTTCGAAATGCTGTGGGAAGTGGACAGCGCATCGCAGAAGCGCATGAAGGATATTGCCGACGCCGTCAAAGGCTCCGACGGATTGTATCTCGCGACCGACCCGGATCGCGAGGGCGAAGCGATCTCCTGGCATGTGCTCGACCTCTTGAAGAAGAAGCGGGTCCTGGGCGACATGCCGGTAAAACGCGTCGTCTTCAACGCCATCACCAAGAAGGCCGTGCTCGATGCCATGGCCAATCCCCGCGATATCGATGCGCCGCTCGTGGATGCCTACCTGGCGCGACGGGCTCTCGACTATCTCGTCGGCTTCAACCTGTCGCCGGTGCTGTGGCGGAAGCTTCCCGGCGCCCGTTCGGCCGGCCGCGTCCAGTCGGTCGCCCTGCGACTCGTCTGCGACCGCGAGACGGAGATCGAGCGCTTCATCTCCGAGGAATACTGGAACCTCTCGGCGCTGCTGCGCACGCCGCGCGGCGACGAATTCGAGGCGCGCCTCGTCTCGGCCGACGGCAAGCGCTTGCAGAACCGCTCGATCAAGAACGGCGATGACGCCAACCGCCTGAAGACCCTGCTCGATGGCGCGACCTATGTCGTCGACAGCGTCGAGGCCAAGCCGGTCAAGCGCAATCCCGGTCCACCGTTCACGACCTCCACCCTGCAGCAGGCCGCCTCGTCCAACCTCGGTTTCAACGCGTCGCGGACGATGCAGGTGGCGCAGAAGCTCTACGAAGGCTTCGACATCGGCGGAGAGACCGTCGGTCTGATCACCTACATGCGAACGGACGGCGTGCAGATGGCGCCGGAAGCCATCGACGGCGCGCGTCGTGCGATCCAGAACCAGTTCGGCGACCGCTACCTGCCGGAGAAGCCGAGATTCTACTCGACCAAGGCCAAGAACGCCCAGGAAGCGCACGAGGCCATCCGTCCGACGGACTTCAGCCGTTCGCCCGACAAGGTGCGGCCCTACCTCGATAGCGATCAGGCCCGGCTCTATGAACTGATCTGGAAGCGCGGCATCGCCAGCCAGATGGCCTCGGCCGAGATCGAGCGTACGACGGTCGAGATCCTTGCCAGCAATGGCGGTGAGAAGGCCGGCCTGCGCGCCGTCGGCTCCGTCGTGCGCTTCGACGGCTTCCTCGGCGCCTATGTCGATCAGCGCGAAGAAGGCGACAAGAGCGAGGATGACGACGAGGACGGCCGCCTGCCACAGATCAATGCCCAGGAGGCGCTCGCCAAGAACAAGGTGAACGCCAGCCAGCATTTCACCGAACCGCCACCGCGCTATTCGGAAGCCTCGCTGATCAAGAAGATGGAAGAGCTCGGCATCGGCCGGCCCTCCACCTATGCGGCGACGCTGAAGACATTGAGCGACCGCGAATACGTCATCATGGACAAGCGCAAGCTCATCCCGCACTCCAAGGGGCGGCTGGTCACGGCCTTCCTCGAAAGCTTCTTCACCCGCTATGTGGAATACGATTTCACGGCCGACCTCGAGGAAAAGCTCGACAAGATTTCGGCCGGCGAACTCGACTGGAAGCAGGTCCTGCGGGACTTCTGGAAGGACTTCTTCGCGCAGATCGAGGACACCAAGGAACTGCGGGTCACCAATGTCCTCGATGCGCTGAACGAGACGCTGGCTCCGCTCGTGTTTCCCAAGCGGGAAGACGGCAGCGACCCGCGGATCTGCCAGGTCTGCGGCACCGGCAATCTGTCGCTGAAGCTTGGAAAGTACGGCGCCTTCGTCGGCTGCTCCAACTATCCCGACTGCAACTTCACGCGCCAGCTCTCCTCCGACGGCAACGAAGCCGATGCCAGCGGCCTCAACGAGCCGAAGGCGCTCGGTGCCGATCCCCATACGGGCGAAGAACTGACGCTGCGGTCCGGACGCTTCGGTCCCTATATCCAGCGCGGCGAAGGCAAGGAGGCCAAGCGGTCGTCGCTGCCGAAGGGCTGGAAGCCGGAAGACATCGACCACGAGAAGGCACTGGCCCTCATCAGCCTGCCACGCGACGTCGGACAGCATCCGGAAACCGGCAAGATGATCTCCGCCGGCCTGGGGCGCTACGGGCCGTTCCTGCTGCACGACGGCGGCTATGCAAACCTGGAAAGCATCGAGGATGTCTTCACCATCGGCCTCAACCGCGCAGTCACGGTCATTGCCGAAAAGCAGAGCAAGGGACCGGGCGGACGCGGGCGCGGAACACCGGCGGCCCTGAAGACGTTGGGCGATCACCCGAGCGGCGGCGCGATTACCGTCCGTGACGGGCGCTACGGCCCCTATGTGAACTGGGCCAAGGTCAACGCGACGCTGCCGAAGGGCAAGGACCCGCAGTCCGTCACCCTGGAGGAGGCCATGGCGCTGATCGTCGAAAAGGGCGGCAAGGCTCCTTCCGCCAAGGCGAAGCCGAAGAAGGCTGCCGCCAAGACGGGGACTGCTGCGGCGAAGAAGGCTGCACCGAAAACCAAGGCTGCCGCCGGCACCAAGACCAAGACTGCGGCGAAGACCACGACCAAGACGGCGGCAAAGGCGAAGAAGACCGGAACGTGACGAGAGAACGACGCGAGAAGCCCTCCAGGAAGACATCCGCCGCGGCCACGGCCGGCGACAAGCCTGCCATCATCCACGGGGCTGTGCCGCCGCGCGACGTTCTTCTGGAATTCATCGCCGACAACCCCGACCGGGCATCGAAGCGCGAGATCGCCAAGGCCTTCGGGCTGAAGGGCGAGACGCGCGTCGAACTCAAGGATGTGCTGCGCGCCCTGGAGGACGAGGGCCTTCTCAAGAAGAGCCGCAAGTCTCTGGCCCGGCCAGGCGCCCTCCCCCCGGTCACGGTCCTGGACCTCACGACGCGCGACAAGGACGGCGAACTGATCGGGCGCCCGGCGGAATGGCCCGAAGACATGGGCACCGCGCCGGCCGTGCTCATTCGCCAGTCCTCCGACGGGCGCGGAAAGGGCAAGTCGCCGGCCGCCGGCCTGAACGACCGCGTTCTGGCGAAGATCTTCGCCAACAAGGACCGTACCGGCCCGGCCTATACCGCGCGCGTCATCAAGATCATCGACCGGCGCAAGGGCGCGTCGCTCGGCGTCGTGCGCATGAGCGAACGGGAAATCCGCCTGATGCCGATCGAGCGGCGCGGCGAGGAGATGGTGATCGAGACCGAGGGTCTCGGAGAGGCCAAGGACGGCGATCTCGTCGAGGTGGAAGTTGCCCGCACCGGGCGCTTCGGTCTTCCGCGGGCCCGCGTGCTGTCCGTCGTCGGCTCCGTTGCCAGCGAGAAGGCGATCTCGATGATCGCCATCTATGCGCATGGCATTCCGCACATCTTTCCGCAGGCCGTTCTCGACGCAGCCGAGGCTGCCCGCCCTGCCCCGATGACGAAGCGGGAGGACTGGCGCGATGTGCCGCTCCTGACCATCGACCCGGCCGACGCCAAGGACCATGACGACGCCGTCTATGCGGAACTCGACACCAACCCTGACAACCCGGGCGGCGTCATCGTCACCGTCGCGATTGCGGATGTCTCCTGGTATGTCCGCACCGGCTCGCCGCTTGATCGCGAAGCGCTGAAGCGCGGCAACTCCGTCTATTTCCCGGACCGGGTCGTCCCGATGCTGCCGGAGCGCATCTCCAACGATCTCTGCTCGCTGCGCGAAGGCGAAGACCGGCCGGCGATCGCTGTGCGGATGGTGTTCTCGCACGAGGGACGCAAGGCCAGCCATACCTTCCACCGCATCATGATGAAGAGCGCCGCCAAGCTCTCCTACCAGCAGGCCCAGGCCGCCATCGACGGCAAGCCCGACGACAAGAGCGGACCGCTGCTGGAGCCCATCCTGAAGCCGCTGTGGCATGCCTATGCGATCATGAAGCGCGGCCGCGAGCGCCGTCAGCCGCTCGAACTCGACATGCCGGAGCGCAAACTCATCCTGAAGCCGGACGGCACCGTTGACCGCGTGCATATTCCGGAACGGCTCGACGCCCACAAGCTCATCGAAGAGATGATGATCCAGGCGAATGTGTCCGCCGCGGAGACACTGGAAAAGAAGCGCCAGCCGCTCGTCTACCGCATCCATGACGCGCCGGCGCTGTCGAAGCAGGAGACCCTGCGCGAGTTCCTGGCGACGATCGGTTTCTCGATGGCGAAGGGCGGGCAGCTCCGCGCCAATTCCTTCAATGGCATCCTAGCGCGCGCCGTCGATACGCCGCATCAGACCATGGTCAACGAAATGGTGCTGCGCTCGCAGAGCCAGGCCATCTACAGCCCGGAGAACATCGGGCACTTTGGCCTCAACCTGATGAAATACGCGCATTTCACCTCACCAATTCGTCGCTATGCGGATCTGATCGTGCATCGTGCGCTGGTCGGCTCCCTGGGGCTTGGCGAAGGTGGCATCACGCCGGAGGAAGAGGCTGGTCTCGACGACATCGCGGCCGAAATTTCGACCTTTGAACGCCGCGCGATGGCGGCGGAGCGCGATACGGTCAACCGGCTGATCGCGCACCACCTCAGCGAGCGGGTCGGGGAAGAATTCGAGGGCCGGATCTCCGGTGTCACCAAGGCGGGCCTGTTCGTGGCCCTGCCCACCTACGGCGCAGACGGCTTCGTGCCGATTTCGACGCTCGGAAACGACTACTTCATCTACGACGAGGCCCACCAGGCGCTGACCGGGGAAAAGACCGGCCTCGGCTACCAACTCGGGGATTCGGTTCAGGTCAAGCTTGCCGAGGCCATACCGCTGGCCGGCGCCTTGCGGTTCGAGATGCTGAGCGAAGGCCGAAAGATGCCAACGCCGACCCGTTCCTTCCACAAGTCGGGGCGGCGAGACGGAGGCCAGCGGCGGCCGATGGCCGGAACCAGACCGCGGCGTGGCCGATAGGAGCGACCCGACATGCATAATCCAAGCGAGCAGCCGGTCCACTATGGCGGGGGCAAGCCAGCCGAACGCCCGGTGATGCGATCCATCGGCCGCGGCATGCGCAATACCTGTCCGTCCTGCGGCACGGGAAAGCTGTTCCGCGCCTTTCTCAAGCCCGTCGACCAGTGCGCGGTCTGCGGCGAGGAGATGCACCACCATCGCGCCGACGACCTGCCCGCCTACCTCGTCATCTTCGTGGTGGGCCACGTGCTGCTTACCGGCTACATGCTGACCGACTCGATCTTCGTCCTTTCGCCCTGGGCACACCTGGCGATCTGGGTCCCGCTCGCCGTGCTTGCCGCGCTGCTGACGATCCAGCCGATCAAGGGCGGTGTCATCGGGCTCCAGTGGGCGCAGCGAATGCACGGCTTTGGCGGCGATTCCGACGAGGATGCCATGCGCCGGCACGGCGGTTCGGATCCCTGACATGCACCTGCCCCATGGACTGCACGGCATGCGGCTGCAAAAGAGGTTTTCTGCCACGGACGGCCCGGATTAGCTGCTCCGTTCTCGAAGATGTCAGAATCAGGCTGCAGGCTGAACGGCCGCAGCCTAAGAAAGCAGCGTTCCAATTCGCTCGATACCGCTGAGGACGGTTTGTCCTCCCTGATCCAGAGACCCCCGGATGTCCCGACCACCCAATAATTTCAACGGTCACGTCGAAGAAATTCACTGGCCCTCGCTCATTGCGGCCATCTCTGCGATCAGCGCAGTCGGGATCGCGATCGGTCTCGGGCTGCCGCTGCTCAGCATCATCCTGGAGAAGCGCGGGATCTCCTCGACGATGATCGGGCTGAACTCGGCCATGGCGGGTGTCGCGGCCATGGTCGCAGCGCCGATCACCACGCGGCTGGCACATGATTTCGGCGTCGCACGAACAATGCTGTGGGCGGTCGTCATTTCGGCCATCAGTGCGCTGGCCTTCTATTATGCGGAAGCGTTCTGGATGTGGTTCCCGCTGCGCTTCGCCTTCCATGGCGCCATCACCACCCTGTTCATCCTTTCGGAATTCTGGATCAATGCCGCCGCGCCACCGCGCCGCCGCGGGCTTGTCCTCGGGATCTATGCGACCGTTCTGTCGGTGGGCTTCGCGATGGGGCCCCTGCTCTTCTCGGCAATCGGCAGCGACGGGATACTGCCCTTCCTGATCGGCGCAGCCGCCATTCTGCTCGCTGCGGTGCCGATCTACATCGCCCGCAATGAAAGCCCGGTGCTGGACGAGAAGCCGGAGCGGCACTTCCTGCGCTACATCCTGCTGGTGCCCACTGCGACGGCGGCCGTCTTCGTGTTCGGCGCCGTGGAGGCCGGTGGACTGTCGCTGTTTCCAATCTATGCGCTCCGATCGGGTTTCACCGAGTCCCAGGGAGCGCTGCTGCTGACGGTGATGGGCGTCGGCAACATGATCTTCCAGATCCCGCTCGGGATGTATTCCGACCGCCTCCGGGACCGGCGTCCGCTGCTGGCAGCCATGGCCGTGACCGGCTGCATCGGCTCCCTGATGCTGCCGCTGCTGATCGAGGACTGGCTGTTGACGGCTGTCGTGCTCCTGTTCTGGGGCGGCTGCGTCTCCGGTCTCTACACGGTCGGGCTTGCCCATCTCGGATCGCGACTCACCGGTGCGGACCTCGCCGCGGCGAATGCCGCCTTCGTATTCTGCTATGCCGTCGGCACGGTTGCGGGCCCACAAGCCATCGGCGCGTCAATCGACGTCAGCGGCAACAACGGATTTGCCTGGGCTCTGGCTGCTTTCTTTGGCCTCTATGTGGTACTCTCCATCGGTCGGTACCTTTTTAAACCGAAACAGACTTGACTTTTCGGGCGCGATTTGTAGTTTCGCGCCAGAATTCGCCGTGGACACCAACCGGTCTCCCGCGGCCTCATTTTTCCTAAAGGCAGGACATCATGGCGAAAGCTACAACCATCAAGATCAAGCTGCTGTCGACGGCAGACACCGGCTTCTTCTACGTCACCGAGAAGAACAGCCGTACGATGACGGACAAGATGTCCAAGACCAAGTACGACCCGATCGTTCGCAAGCACGTCGAGTTCAAGGAAGCCAAGATCAAGTAAGATCGCGCTTCCGGTTGAAAAAGGCGCGCGCTGCAAGGCGACGCGCCTTTCTTTTTGACCAAACCTGAATGAAAAAAAGCGCCGCGCTCCGGCAGGAGGCGGCGCTTTTTAATGGGGGTCGACCAGCTGCAGCACGGCACGAGGAACCGCTTTTGTTGTGCAACCAGTCGACCGACCCCACGACCCAGGAGATGCGGCGGACCTGAGCATCATGGGGTATCTCTTCCCTCTTGGGAAAATATACTTATGGAAATGAAAGTCTCTTAACCCGGCAAGAAAATCAACGTCTTCTTAAATTCCCAACCGACTATGTCTTTTGTTGGTTAAAATCGGGAATAAATTCAGTTTCGAGCCGACCACCCCTGATTGCAATCACAGGGACAATAACAGAAAATTATGATGGTAATACTGCAGTATTATTTCGTCATCGAAAACTGCGAAACCTTCTTCGAGGCAAGACTGTGAAGTCCTCGAACTAAAACGAAGACCGCAGCAGAAACCTGACGAAAGATTTTCTGTCGGAAGGGATCTCAGGCGGTATTGGACGCCATACTCACTACAAGTACACTTATCCGAACATTCTAAAAGGCAGTTGTTCTCCGCCGATGCTGGCCGGATCCCTCACCGTTCCGAGGTGCCAACGGCAAGTCATAAACTATTCGTGAAGGCGGCAAGGGTCAGGCTGCAGCAGCCACGACCCGGTTGCGCCCACCGTTCTTTGCCTCATACAAGGCCTTGTCGGCCTGCTTCAGCAGCTGCTCCGGCGTTTCCGCACCCTTCTCGTTGCAGGCGATGCCCAGCGACGCCGTGATGTGGAGAGTGACCCCTGAAGAGCGCAGCACGAACGGCTCGTTCTCGATCAGGCTTCGCAGCCGCTCGGCGATCATCTCGGCAACGCCCGCATCGGTATCCGGCATGACCACGACGAACTCTTCCCCGCCATAACGGCAGGCGAGATCGGCTCCCCGGACCGTGGACCGGATGCGGCTGGCGAATTCCTTCAGGACCTCGTCCCCGACATCATGTCCATAGGTGTCGTTGACCTGCTTGAACCGGTCGATATCGGTGATGCAGACGGAGAGCGACCGGCCCCGCGCCGCCGCACGGTTGAAGAGGGTCTTCAGGTGGCTGTCCAGATAGCGGCGATTGTTGAGGCCGGTCAGCCCATCGGTGACGGCGAGTTCGATCGTCTCGCGAACACTGGTGCGCAGCCGGTCGTTGTAGCGCTTCCGCTTGATCTGCGTCAGGCTGCGGGCCACCAGTTCGTTGGGATCGATCGGCCGGACGATGTAGTCGTTGACGCCGATGTCGAGCGCCCGCACGATGACGTCCTCGGCACCAGGCTCCGTCACGAGCAGCAACGGCAGAAAACGGGTGCGCTCCAGCGACCGCAGGTGCGAGCAGAGACGAAGCGGATCGTATTCGTCCAGGTTGGCGTTGACTATTACCAGGTCGAAGGGGTTTTCGGCAGCCTCGAATAGTGCCGCCTGGGGATCGGACATGGCCACGACCTGGGCGACAGGCTTCAGCGCCTTGATGATGCGCTCCTGGGAGCTTGCGCGGCTATCCACCAGCAGCACCTGCCCCGGCTCCTCGCGGCCGTCAGTGCCCTTCAGCATGTCCTCTATGCCGACGTTCTGCGCCGTCTCCGCGCGGATGCGCAGTTCGTCGCTCAACGTCTTCAGCCGCACCAGGCTCTTGACCCGCGAAATGAGCTGCAGGTCGTTGACGGGCTTGGTGAGGAAATCGTCCGCGCCTGCCTTGAGGCCCCTCACTCGGTCGGCAGACTGGTCCAAAGCCGTGACCATGACCACGGGAATATGCGAGGTACGGGGATCGGCCTTCAGCTGTTCGCAAACGTCGAAGCCGCTGATACCGGGCATCATGATGTCAAGGAGGACGAGATCCACAGGGGTCTTGCGGCAGATGTCGAGCGCCTTGTAGCCGTCATCGGCGGTCAGCACGTCGAAATATTCCGCCAGCAGCCGCGCCTCGAGAAGCTTCACGTTCGCCGGGATGTCATCGACCACCAGAATGCGCGCTGTCATGGTCAGTACTCCCGTTTCACGCGTCGCCGAGGTAGGTCTTGATGGTCTCTATGAATTTCGGCACCGAGATCGGCTTGGAGACATAGGCTTCGCATCCGCCCTGGCGGATCCGCTCCTCGTCGCCTTTCATGGCGAAGGCCGTCACGGCGATGACCGGGATGATGTGCAGCTCGTCGTCTTCCTTCAGCCACTTTGTGACTTCGAGGCCGGAGACTTCGGGAAGCTGGATGTCCATGAGGATCAGGTCCGGGCGGTGCTTGCGGGCGAGATCCATCGCCTCCATGCCGTTGCGGGTCTGGATGGTTTCATATCCGCAAGCTTCGATCAGATCGCGGAAGAGCTTCATGTTGAGCTCGTTGTCTTCGACAATCATGACCCGCTTGGGCATGCATCCGTCCTCAAATCCTGCTTCGACCGCTTTCCAACACTATATATTGTTGCACCGGAGCCGATTTCACTTTGTATGTGGAATCGACCCTATGAGCATTTGGTTGAAAAAGAGGTAACCACTTGGCCGCAATGCCGCGCGATCCCAAAAACGTATCCCATGGAGCCGAGAGCGCCGAGCAGACGGCGGTCGCCATCCTCGCCTGGCTGGCATCCGAGCCGGAGATGCTGAGCCGTTTCCTGGCTCTGACGGGCCTTGAAGCCAGCCAGCTGCGTGGCGCCGTCGCCAATCCCGGGTTTCTCGGCGGCATGATCGACTTCCTGATGGGGCACGAGCCGACATTGCTGGCCTTCTGCGAAGCGACGGAGACGCGACCGGAGGCAGTGGAGGCCGCCTGGCGCTACTATTCTGGTCCAGGCCTCGACTCCGGCGAATACTGAGCGCCCAAACGCCCTATCAGGCTCTTGAGACTCGCACGCGCGAGGCGTAGGGTCAAGATGTTCAACTTCTGTTCTCATCATGACACCTGCGCCCGCCACCAAACCCGGCTTCTGTCGCGACTGCCTTGCGGAGCAGAAGGCGGAGGTGCGCCGGTGCCGCAGCTGCGGCAGCCCTCGTCTCCTCTATCATTCCGAGCTCTACGACCTGCAAATCGCGCACATCGACTGTGACGCCTTCTACGCAGCCGTGGAGAAGCGCGACAATCCTGAGCTTGCCGACAAGCCGGTGATCATCGGCGGCGGCAAGCGCGGCGTCGTGTCGACCGCCTGCTATGTGGCGCGCATCCACGGCGTGCGCTCTGCCATGCCGATGTTCAAGGCGCTCGAGGCCTGTCCGGACGCCATCGTGATCCGGCCGAACATGGAGAAATACGCCAAGGTCGGACGGGAAATTCGCCAGATGATGCTGGAGCTGACGCCGCTCGTGCAGCCCCTGTCGATCGACGAAGCCTTCCTGGATCTTGCCGGCACGGAACGCCTGCATCACGATCCGCCGTCCCGCACCCTGGTCAAATTCGCCAAGCGCGTGGAAGCGGAGGTCGGGATCAGCATTTCTATCGGCCTTTCCTACTGCAAGTTCCTGGCCAAGGTGGGCTCGGACCTGCAGAAGCCGCGCGGCTTTTCCATCGTCGGGCGGCAGGAGGCCCTGGCGTTTCTGGCGCCGCGGCCGGTGACCACGATCTGGGGCGTCGGCAAGGCGTTCGAGGCGGTGCTGGCCGCCGATGGCATCCGCACGATCGGCCAGCTGCAGTCCATGGAGGAAGGCGACCTGATGCGCCGCTACGGCTCGATGGGTCAACGGCTCTACCGGCTTGCGCGCGGCATCGACGAACGCGACGTTCACCCCAACGACGCCGCAAAGAGCGTTTCCGCGGAGACCACCTTCTTTGACGACATCTCCCGCCATGATGATCTCGTGCCGATCCTGCGCCGGCTTTCGGAGAAGGTGTCGGCCCGGCTGAAGAAGCATGCGATCGCGGGTCAGACCGTGGTGCTGAAGCTGAAGACGGCCGACTTCAAGAGCCGGACGCGCAACCGCCGGCTGGAGGATCCGACGCAGCTGGCCGACCGGATCTTCCGCACCGGCCTGTCCCTTCTGGAGCGGGAAACGGACGGGACGCGCTTCCGCCTGCTCGGCATTGGCGTCAGCGATCTCTGTGATCCGGCAACCGCCGATCCGCCCGATCTGGTGGACCAGGGCGCCGTTCGGCGGGCCGCGGCGGAAGCGGCCATGGACAGGCTGCGCGACAAGTTCGGGAAGGCTGCGGTGGAGACGGGCTACACGTTCGGCGATCGTCGTCGCGATCAATGACCCGATCAATGAAATGTGATGGGACGGCGCACCGCTGTGACTTCATCCCTTCCGCCGGAAAAGCTTCGTTAAGTCAGTCGCGCTAATTTGACTCAATTGTATTGCGTGTGAGGTCATTGATGTTGCGTCGTATCGTCTTCGGTCTCGGGCTCCTGTCCGCGACCATGCTGTCCTGTTCCGTCCTCGCGAGCGAAGATCGCGCCCTCCAGATCATCATCTCCAAAAATGCGCAGTCAATGACCGTCTACGACGGCGACAAGCTGATCGCGACATCGCGCGTCTCGACCGGCAAGGCCGGCCACACGACGCCGAGCGGCATCTTCTCGATCCTGGAGAAGCGCAAGTACCACGAATCCAACATCTACTCGAACGCTCCCATGCCGTTCATGCAGCGGCTGACGTGGTCGGGGATCGCCCTGCACGAGGGGGTGGTCCCGGATTATCCGGCGTCGCACGGCTGCGTTCGCATCCCGACCGGGTTTGCCAAGACGCTGTTCGGCATGACCGACCGTGGGCTGCATGTGATCATCGCCGATGCGCCGGTCGAGCCGGTGAAGATCGAGCACGTCAACCTCTTTGCGCCGTTGAAGCCACTGCCGTCCGAACCGCTGATGTCGGACATCGACCTGCGGCCGACGGTCAAGCGCAAGACGACCGGTCCCTACGAGGTCGCCATGGCGGAGCAGGCGCCGGACATGACCACCACCGGTTCCATTTCCGGCGCCGACCGGTCGCCGCTGCGGATCCTCGTCAAGCGACGTGAGACCAGGGAGACAGTTCTCGACGCCCAGGTGCTGCTGACGGAGCTCGGCTTCTACGCCGGCACGCCGGACGGGATCATGGGATCCATGACGCGCTCGGCGATTGCCGGATTCAAGCGCTGGAAGAATCTTCCTGCCGATGGCACTGTTTTATCGAAGGAATTTCTGTCAGCACTTTATCGCGCGTCAGGCAAGGACGAGCCGCCGGCCGGCCATCTGCTGGTTCGGCGAAACTTCAACCCGCTGTTCGAGGCACCGGTCGGCCTGAAGGATTCCGAGATCCCGCTCGGCACGCATCTCTTCACGGCAAGCGGCGTCGATCCCGACCGGGAGAAGGCAGACTGGCACGCGGTGACCCTGCCGACCCATCTTTCTTCAGCCGAGATGCAGCGCCTGGGGATCGAGGAAGATGCCACCCCCTCCACGGCAGACGCTGCGCTCGATCGTCTGGAGATCCCCGCAGAGCTTCGCGAACGGATCGCAACCCTGATGAGCGACGGCACATCGCTCACCATCACGGACAAGGGCCTCGGCCCGGAAACCGGCAAGGGGACGGACTTCATCACCCTCACCCGCCCGCAACAGTCAGTGGCAAAAGCAGAGACGGTATCGAGCACGCCACGCAAGCCGGTCCGCTCGCGGGCCCGCTCCTATCAAAACGGCGTCGGCCTCTACTAGGCCGACGTTCCTAGACGAGCTCGACGTCGAGAACCCCCGGCGCCGTCCGCAGAGCGGCGGCGATCTCGGGGGAGAGGCGGTACTTCTCGGTCAGCTCGACCTCGATCTCGCGGCGTCCATCTTCCTTGATCACCACGAAGGACACCAGCCCGTCGCCCCTCGCGTTGAGGTGGCGGGCAACCGTCCGCATCGGCCCTGAATCCCGGACGAAGACCCGCAGGGCCTTCTGCATCTGCACGGACTTCTCCTCCAGAGAGGCGGCCGTCTGGATTCGCAGACCGATGCCTTCCGGGCGCTCCTCTGCCTGCACCGTGATCACCAGCGACTTGCCCGGCTCCAGCAGGTCGCGGTACTGCGCCAGAGCTTCGGAAAACAGCACCGCCTCGAACTGGGCCGTGGCATCGGAAAAGGTGACGATGCCCATCTTGTTGCCGGTGCGGGTCTTGCGCTCCTGCCGGCCCGTCACGGTGCCTGCGAGGCGACCGGCGGTGGCGCCCTGCTTCACGGCGGCCGAGAACTCGGCGAAGTTCTGGACGCGCATCTTGGCCAGCACGTCCTTGTAGGCGTCGAGTGGATGCGCCGAGAGATAGAAGCCCAGCACCTGGTATTCGCGCATCAGCATTTCGGACGGCATCCAGGGCGTGAACGGCGGGAAGACCAGCATCTCCGGACCGGTCGCCGACGAGGAGCCGAACATATCATGCTGGCCGCTCACCTTGTTCTCCTGAGCCCGCTGCGCATAGCCGATGACGCGGTCGAGGCCTGCCACCAGCTCGGCGCGGTCGCGCCCGAAGCAGTCGAAGGCACCCGCCGAGATCAGGCTTTCCATGACGCGACGGTTGATCTGCTTGGGGTCGATCCGCAGGCAGAAGTCCTCGATGCTGGCAAAGGGCGTCTCGCCGCGCACCTCGACGATGTGATCGACGGCCGATTCACCGACCCCCTTGATGGCCGCCAGCGCGTAGTAGATCCGGTTGTCGTCCGTCTCGAAGCGGCGGAAGGACGTCTGTACCGAAGGCGGCACCACCTTGATGCCGAGACGCCCGGCGTCCTGTCGGAAATCGTTCAGCTTGTCGCTGTTGGCCATGTCGAAGGTCATCGACGCGGCCAGGAATTCGGCCGGGTAATGCGCCTTCATGTAGGCCGTCTGGTAGGAGACGATGGCGTAGGCGGCGGCGTGCGACTTGTTGAAGCCGTAGTTGGCGAACTTCGCCAGGAGCTCGAAGATGTTCTTGGCCTGCGGCTTGGAGACGCCATTCTTGATGGCGCCATCGATGAAGCGCTCGCTCTGCTGGTCCATCTCCGCCTTGATCTTCTTGCCCATGGCGCGGCGCAGAAGATCGGCTTCGCCGAGCGAATAGCCGGACAGGACCTGGGCGATCTGCATCACCTGTTCCTGGTAGACGATGACGCCCTGCGTCTCCTTCAACAGGTAATCGATGGTCGGGTGGACCGATTCGATCTCCTCCTCGCCGTGTTTGCGGGCATTGTAGGTGGGGATGTTCTCCATCGGGCCCGGGCGGTAGAGGGCAACGAGCGCGATGATGTCCTCGATGCAGTCGGGCCGCATGCCGATCAGCGCCTTGCGCATGCCGGCCGATTCCACTTGGAAGACGCCGACCGTCTCGCCGCGCGAGAGCATCTCGTAGGTCTTCTGGTCGTCGAGCGGGATCCGGGCGAGGTCGATGTGGATATCGCGCTTGGCGACATAGTCGACGGCCGTCTTCAAGACCGTCAGCGTCTTCAGTCCAAGAAAGTCGAACTTCACCAGCCCGGCCTGCTCCACCCACTTCATGTTGAACTGGGTGACCGGCATGTCGGAGCGCGGGTCGCGGTACATCGGCACGAGCTTCGACAGCGGCCGGTCGCCGATGACGATACCGGCGGCGTGGGTCGAGGCGTGGCGGTAGAGGCCTTCGATCTTCTGGGCGATATCGAGCAGGCGGGCAACGACCGGTTCCTTGTCGGCCTCTTCCTGCAGGCGCGGCTCCTCCTCGATCGCCTTCGACAGGGGCGTCGGGTTGGCCGGGTTGTTGGGCACCAGCTTGCAGATCTTGTCGACCTGGCCGTAGGGCATTTCCAGCACACGGCCGACGTCGCGCAGCGCCGCGCGCGCCTGCAGTGACCCGAAGGTGATGATCTGCGCCACCTGCTCGCGGCCGTATTTCTGCTGCACGTAGCGGATCACCTCTTCACGGCGATCCTGGCAGAAGTCGATGTCGAAGTCGGGCATCGAGACGCGGTCTGGATTGAGGAAGCGCTCGAACAGCAGCGAGAAGCGCAGCGGGTCGACGTCGGTGATCGTCAGCGCATAGGCCACCAGCGAGCCGGCACCCGAACCGCGGCCCGGGCCGACGGGGATGCCCTGGTTCTTCGCCCACTTGATGAAGTCGGCAACGATCAGGAAGTAGCCGGGGAACTTCATCCGCTCGATGACGCTGAGCTCGAAGTCGAGGCGCTCGCGATAGTCCTTTTCGGTGAACCCGGGCGTCATGCCAAGCAAGGCGATCCGGTTCTCCAGGCCCTCGATCGACTGGCGCCGCAGCTCGGCGCCCTCTGCCCTGTCGGCTTCGTCCGGGTCGTCGCTCGCGCCCGTGAAGCGCGGCAGGATCGGCTTTCTGGTCTCAAGGATGAAGGAACAGCGTCGGGCGATCTCGACCGTGCTTTCCAAAGCCTCCGGAAGGTCGGCAAACAGCGCCGCCATCTCGGCACGGCTCTTGAGGTAGTGATCGGGGGTCAGCCGGAAGCGGCTGTCGTCGGAGACCATCGCATTGTGGGCAACGGCCATCAGGGCATCGTGGGCGTCGAAGTCGTCGCGGGCGGGGAAGAAGGCTTCGTTGGTGGCTACCAGCGGCAGGTCGTGGTCATAGGCGAGGCTGACCATCTTGTGTTCGTGGCGGCGGTCGTAGGCGCCATGCCGCTGCAGTTCGACATAGAGCCGGTCGGCAAACAATGCCTTCAGGCGAAGCAGTCTCGCCTCAGCCTGGGATGCGTTGCCGTCCTTGACGGAAAGATCGACCGGGCCGCCGCGCGCGCCGGTCAGTGCGATCAGGCCTTCCGTACCAGCCTCTTCCAGCCAGGACGCCCGCAGATGCACCGCCTGGTGGCTCTCGCCCCCGAGATAGGCGCGGCTGATGAGATCGACGAGCCGCTCATAGCCATCGGCGGTGGAGGCAAGCAGGACGATCGCCGGGAGCTTGGCAAGCTGATGGTGATTGCGGCGCTCCTCGGTCTGGTCCTCCATGTCGATGGAGACCTGGCAGCCGATGATGGGCTGCAAGCCCTCGCCGATCGCCTTCTGGGCAAACTCGAGTGCCACGAAGAGATTGTTGGTGTCGGCGATGGCGATCGCCGGCTGATTGTCGGCGACGGCCTTGGAGAGGATCTTCTTGAGCGGCAAGGCGCCTTCGAGCAGCGAGTAGGCCGAATGAACCCGCAGGTGGACGAATTGTGGCGTGTCTGCTGCGCCGCCCACCACCATGTTTTCCGCCCGTTCTGCCATTGTCTTACATCACCTCATGAATCAGGTGATTTTCCGGCTTCCGGCCGGTGAAGTCCAGTTCAGACTGCGGTCTTCAACGCCTTTCGGGCGTTGGCGCAATCACATCGCCATCATCAGCATGGAAAGGCTGGCGACGAAGGTCGCAATGGAAGCAAATGCAGCAATGTCACGAATGAGGTCAGTCATCGTCATCTCCGTTGTTCCTGTATGTTGTCATTTTGTTCTCTTTTTATTCCTGCGTCAACCCTGACGTGGAGAAAACAGAACAGGACCGCCGTCGCCGGCAGTCACGGTGAACATCAGGTTAAGGAACTGCGACTGCTAGAAGTCGACGACCTTGCCGCCTTCGATCGTGACGCGCCGGTCCATGCGGGCCGCCAGATCATGATTGTGGGTGGCGATCATCGCCGCCAGACCCGACTGCCGCACGAGCGCTTCGAGCGCATCGAAGACATAGGAAGCGGTCTTTGGGTCCAGGTTGCCGGTCGGCTCGTCGGCGAGAAGGACGCGCGGCGCATTGGCGACGGCGCGGGCAATTGCCACCCGCTGCTGCTCACCCCCGGAAAGCTCCGTGGGGCGATGATCGGCGCGGTGGCCGATGCGCATGTAGTCGAGAAGCTGAGCCGCGCGCTCCTTCGCCTCTGCCTGTCCCAGGCCGGCGATGAGCTGTGGCATCATGATGTTTTCGAGCGCCGTGAACTCCGGCAGGAGATGGTGAAACTGGTAGACGAAGCCGATGTCGCTGCGGCGGATCGCCGTTCTCTCGTCATCGGACAAGCCGTTGCAGGACCGCCCGTTCACCACGACCTCGCCGCCATCGGGATGCTCCAGCAGACCGGCCAGATGCAGCAGGGTCGACTTGCCGGTGCCGGAGGGGGCAACGAGAGCGACCGTCTCGCCGCTTCTCAGCTCGAAGTTGGCGTCCTTCAGGATCGAGAGCATCATCTCGCCCTCGCCGTAGTGCCGTTCGATGGCCGTGAGCTGCAGAACCGTTTTGCTTACCATGAAGATGGATAATCCTATTCGTAGCGGAGGGCCTGGACCGGGTCGAGCTTCGAGGCGCGCCATGCGGGGAAGATCGTCGCCAGGAACGACAGCACCAGCGCCATCACCACGACCGTGAACGTCTCGCCGAAGCTCATCTCGGCCGGAAGCTGGCTCAGGAAATAAAGCTCGGGATCGAAGAGGACCGTGCCCGAAAGCCAGGAGAAGAACTGGCGGATCGATTCGATGTTGAGGCAGACGACGACACCAAGGACCACGCCGGCAAAGGTGCCCACAGTGCCGATCGCAGCGCCCGTCATGAAGAAGATCCGCATGATGGCGCCGGAGCCGGCCCCCATCGTCCTCAGGATCGCGATATCGCTGCCCTTGTCCTTCACCAGCATGATCAGGCCGGAGATGATGTTGAGCGCCGCGACGAGCACGATCAGCGTCAGGATCATGAACATGACGTTGCGCTCCACCTGCAGTGCCGAGAAGAAGGTCTGGTTGCGCTGCCGCCAGTCGGTGACGTGGACTTGGCGTCCTGCCGCCGCCTCGACGAGGGGGCGCAGACCGTCCACATTGTCCGGATCGTCGACAAAAAGCTCGATCGACTGCACGAGGCCGTCGGCGTTGAAATAGAGCTGCGCCTCCTCGAGCGGCATGTAGATGATCGTGGCGTCGTATTCCGACATGCCGATCTCGAAGACCCCGGAGACCGGGTAGGCCTTCACGCGCGGGTTGACGCCCATCGGCGTGACATCGCCTTCAGGCGAAATCAGCGTGATGTCGTCGCCGGCGGTGATGCCGAGCGATGCAGCGAGCCGGGAGCCCACCAGCACCCCCTGCCCCGAGGCAAAGCCGACGATATCTCCCTGGCGGATGTTGCCGGCGACCTGCGGCAGCTTCTCCAGGTCCTCGGCGCGGATGCCGCGCACCAAAGCGCCGGATCCGGCGCCGGCGCGGCCGGACGCCAGCGTCTGCCCTTCCACCAGCGGAAGCGCCATCTTGACGCCGGGCACGGCCTCGAACTTGACGGCCAGGTCAGCGTAGTCGGTCAGCGGGCCGTCGATCGGCTGGACGATCATGTGACCGTTGATGCCGAGGATCCGCGAGATCAGTTCGGTGCGGAAGCCGTTCATGACAGCCATGACGATGATCAGGGTCGCGACGCCCAGCATGATGCCGATGAACGAAAATCCGGCGATGACGGAAATGAAGGCTTCCTTGCGCCGGGACCTCAGGTAGCGCCATGCCACCATCCGCTCGAAGGCGGAAAATGGTGCGGCAGAGGGACCAAGGTCCATCTTTTCCGTCTGACGATCCGCTGCGCTTGCCATTGTCTTTCCTCAACCTGTTCTAACCGACCGCCCGAAGCTGCCGGCTCAGCCGGTGAGCTTGTTCATGGCGGCCTCGAGCGTCATGACCTCGCGTGCGCCGGTCTTGCGATCCTTGACCTCGACCTCGCCGCTGGCGGCGGAGCGCGGTCCGACGATGACCTGCACCGGCACGCCGATGAGATCTGCCGTGGCGAACTTCGTGCCTGCGCGGTCGTCCGTGTCGTCGTACAGCACGTCCGTGCCGGCCTTGCCCAGTCCCTCGTAAAGCTGGCCACACACGCTGTCGCAGGCGGCGTCACCCGGCTTCATGTTGATCAGCACGACATCGAAGGGCGCAACCGAAGCCGGCCAGATGATTCCGTTCTCGTCATGCGAGGCTTCGATGATGGCGGGAACAAGGCGTGTCGGGCCGATGCCGTAGGATCCCATGTGGACAAGGTGTTCCTTGCCGTCCGGCCCCTGCACCTTGGCACCCATGGGCTCGGAGTATTTCGTGCCGAAGTAGAAGATGTGGCCGACTTCGATACCGCGTGCGGAGAGGCGGTCGCCTTGCGGAATCGCATCGAAGGCTGCCTCGTCGTGCATCTCCGATGTGGCGGCATAGACCGAGGTCCATTTGTCGAAGATCGCCTGCAGGCCGGCGACGTCGTCGAAATCCGTGTCGACGGAGGGAATGTCGAATTCGGTAAAGCTCTTGTGCGAGAACACTTCCGACTCGCCCGTGTCGGCGAGGATGATGAATTCGTGGCTGTGGTTGCCACCGATCGGGCCGGTGTCGGCGCGCATCGGGATCGCCCGCACGCCCAGCCGCGCGAAGGTGCGCAGATAGGCCACGAACATCTTGTTGTAGGAATGGATGGCGCCTTCCTTTGTCAGGTCGAAGGAATAGGCATCCTTCATCAGGAACTCGCGCGAGCGCATGGTGCCGAAGCGGGGGCGGATCTCGTCGCGGAACTTCAGCTGGATGTGGTAGAGATTGAGCGGAAGGTTCTTGTAGGACTTCACGTAGGAGCGGAAGATGTCGGTGACCATCTCCTCGTTGGTAGGCCCGTACAGCATCGGCCGGTCCTGGCGGTCGGCGATGCGCAGCATCTCCTTGCCGTAGGCCTCGTAGCGTCCGCTCTCCTGCCAGAGTTCGGCGGACTGCAGCGTCGGCATCAGCAGCTCGATGGCGCCGGCGCGGTTCTGCTCCTCGCGCACGATCGCATTGACCTTGTCGAGCACCCGCTTGCCGAGCGGCAGCCACGAGTAGATCCCCTGGCTCTGCTGGCGGATCATCCCGGCCCGCAGCATCAGGCGATGGGAGACGATTTCGGCTTCCTTCGGGTTCTCCTTCAGGATGGGCAGGAAGTAGCGGGACAGACGCATGGATTTTTCCGGATTTTCGAGAATTCTCTGGCGGGAATCGGCCGTTTTCAAGCTGGCATTGGCAGCAGCGTCATAGCCGTTTCGGAGAAGGATGGAAACCCGCCTCGGGAAGGCGCACATCGTCCCGCGGCCGCCGGGGCGGCACCCAGATCAGACGAACAAGGCGAAATTTGTGACAGGCCTGCGACATTTTTGTCAACCGCAAAATTATCGCGGGAGTGTAACAAAAATACAAAAAACCAAGTGACAGGGCTTAATCTTTAGGCTAGGTTTAGCCCATAAAAGAGGCAAGGAGATCAAATCCTTGCTGATCGCGGTCAAGTCTTGGGAGGATCAGATCTTAGGCGCGCTCGTCGCAGCCCCGGCAACGGTTAAGGATCACGCGAAACTGGAACAAGGCCTCACGGCCTTGTTTTTTTTTGGCTTAGCGGCGCCCCGCTCCCTGGCAATCAGCGAAACTCGGGAACGATCCGCGGCAGGCTTGCAAGGCTGATGCCAAAATAGCTGGAGACGGCAAACCAGACCCCGTAAATGACAGCCGATACGAGCGTGGTGAGGATCAGGACCCGGCCCATGCGCATGCGCGCCGGCGCGCTGCCGACCGTTCCCAGCGTCACGTCACCCTCGTCGTCCTGGGACCGCATGCCAAGCGGCAGCACGGCAAAGAGCGTGATCCACCAGATGATGAAATAAACCGCGAAGATGGGTAGGAACGACATTCTGAACTTCCTGCTGGGCTTGCAGCGCTTATAGCGACATCCGTCGCTGCGTACAAACCCGGCCATAGAGGCGGACTGTCACACCTCCTCCAGCTCCACCAGCGTGCCGGCCATGTCCTTGGGGTGCAGGAAGAGCACCGGTTTCCCATGGGCGCCGGTTTTCGGGGTGCCGTCACCCAGGATCCTCATTCCGGCCAGCTGCAGCTGATCGCGTGCTGCAAGGATGTCGGCCACCTCGTAGCAGATGTGGTGCATGCCGCCGGAGGGGTTCTTCTCCAGGAAAGCCGCAAGCGGAGACCCCTCCCCCAGCGGCTCCAGGAGCTCCACCTTGGTGTTTTCCAGCTCGACGAAAACCACCGTCACGCCGTGCTCCGGCAGAGCCTGCGGCTGGGAGACCCGCGCATTCAGAAGGTCGCGATAGGTTGCCGTCGCCTGTGCCAGATCCGGCACGGCGATGGCGATATGGTTGACGCGTCCCAGCATGCGCGGCCCTCCGCTAGACCTTGTTGAGGAAGACGGTGACGATCGGCTTCTTGCCCCAGGCCTCATTGGCTGCCGAGCGCACAGCCCGGCGAACCGCCTCCCGCAGCATCCCCAGATCCTTGCGGCGTGCGCGGGGAATGCTCTCGACGGCGTTCAGCACGGCGTCATAGAGCGTGTCCTCCATCTCCTCGCCCTCGTGATCGAGCTCCGGCAGGCCGATGGCCGAGATGTCGGGATCGCCCAGGAAGTCGAAGCGGCTGTCGAGCAGCACGCCAACGGAAACATGGCCGACATAGGAGAGCTTGCGGCGATCGTCGATCCCCATCTCCTTGAGGTCGCCGATCAGCTTGCCGTCCTTGAAGACGCGGCCATGGGGGGCATCACCGATGACTTCGGCAGGACCCGGCGCGAGGCGCAGGATGTTGCCGTTGCGGACCTTCGGAATGGACGCGATGCCGGCCTGTGCGCCGAGTTCGGCCTGCGCCGTCAGATGGGCGGCTTCGCCATGGACCGGCACGAGGATCTGCGGGCGCGTCCACTCGTACATCCGCAGGAGTTCGTTGCGACGGGGATGGCCCGACACATGCACGAGCGCCTCGCGGTCGGTGACGATGTGAATGCCCTGCTCGATCAGGGCGTTCTTGATCTCGATGATCGGCTTCTCGTTGCCGGGAATGGTCCGCGACGAGAAGACGACCGTGTCGCCGGTTGCAAAGGCGACGTTGCGCATCTCGTCACGCGAGATCTTCGCCAGCGCTGCCCGCGGCTCTCCCTGGCTGCCGGTCAGGATGACGACCACCTTGTCGCGCGGGATATAGCCGAACTCATCCTCGGCGAGGAAGGGGGCGATGCCTTCCATCAGACCGACATCGCGGGCGACGCCGACCACCCGCTTCATGGAGCTCCCCAAAAGCAGGGTCTGCCGGCCAGCGGCATGGGCGGCCTGCGCGATCGAACGGATGCGTCCTACGTTGGAGGAGAAGGTGGTGATGGCCACCCTGCCCTCGGCACTCTCGATGATCTTGCGCAGCCCTTCCGAAACTTCCTCTTCCGAAGGCGAGACCCCATCGCGCTCGGCGTTGGTGGAATCGCACATCAGCGCCAGCACGCCCTCGTCCCCGACGGCGCGGAACCGCGCCTCGTCGGTGAACGGTCCAAGCGACGGCGCATCGTCGATCTTCCAGTCGCCGGTGTGCACGATATTGCCGAGCGGCGTCCGGATCACCAGCGACATCGGCTCGGGGATAGAGTGGTTGACGCCGATTGCCTCCACCTCGAACGGACCGACGTTGATGCGGTCGCCGGCCTTGAAGGGCGTGATCGGAATTTCCGGCCGGTTCCCCTCGTAGGCGCGCTTGGCTTCCAGCATCCCGGCGGTGAAGCCCGAGGCGTAGACGGGCACGTTCAGTCCGGGCCAGAGGTCGTTCAGGGCGCCGTAATGGTCCTCATGGGCATGGGTAATGATGATGCCCTTCAGGTTCTTGCGCTCGTTGGCGAGGAAGCGGATGTCTGGCAACACCAGATCGACACCCGGCAGGTCCGGACCGGGGAACGTCACACCGCAGTCGACCATGATCCACTGGCGCTTGCCTGGTACTCCGTAGCCATAGAGGGCGAGGTTCATGCCGATTTCGCCCACCCCACCGAGGGGGAGGAACACCAGTTCTTCTTGCTTGGCCATAATTCCTTATTCCGTTCTTTCAAAGAATACATCACCGGCGGCAATGGGCACAATCTGCCCGCCGCCCAAATTCAGCATCAGCAGGCCATCTGCCGCTATGCCATCGAAACGTCCTGTGAGAGATCTGTCGGGAAGGTTCACGGTTATCTTTTCGCCGACGCCGCAGGCCACATCGAGCCAGCGGCGGGTGATATCCGAGATCCCTCGACCTTCGTCCCAAATCTTAATTACAACCGCCATCTCTCTGAAAAGATGAGCAAACAATTCATCTGCCGTGATAAAGCATCCGTGTTCCTCCAGGCGCGTCACGGCATAGGGTGCCGTGTCGGGCTTGTGGCGGATGTTTATCCCGATGCCGATCACCAGAGCATGTCTGCCGTCCGGCAGCCCCTCGCCCTCGATCAGAATCCCGCAGGTCTTCTTCCGTCCGATGAGAATATCGTTCGGCCATTTCACCTCGACCGGCTCGGCGTCGCGCGGCATCACCGCGGAAACGGCGGCCTGCAGGCCGACAGCGACGGCCAGAGGAAGGGAGGCAATCCGATCCATGGGAGCGGGATTTATCAGCAACAGAGAGGCATATAGGTTGCCGGGCTCGGACGTCCAGACTCGGCCGCGTCTGCCACGACCGCTCGTCTGGCGCGTTGCGGTGATCCAGAGGTTGCCCGGATCACCCGCCCTGGCCCGCTCGAGGCATTCCGTGTTGGTGGAGCCTACGTCCTGCAGGGCTTCGTGGCGGAACGCTTCCAGGCAAAAGCGTTCCCCGTTTTCAGACATGCTCAGAAGAAGGACGCGGCAGCAGCATTCGCCGCGGAGCCGACCGGTCCACCAAAGATCACATAGGCGGTGACGAACAGACCCGAAAGACCGAACACCAGACGCAGTTCTCCGGGGACGCGGGCAAACTCGCCCGTGGCCTCATCGAACCACATCAGCTTGACGATGCGCAGGTAGTAGTAGGCGCCGACGACGGAGGACAGCACGCCGATGACCGCAAGGGCGTAGAGCTCGGCCTCGATGGCGGCGATGAAGACGAAGTACTTGGCAAAGAAGCCCGCGAGCGGCGGAATGCCGGCCATGGAGAACATCAGTGCCGTAAGCACCACCGCCATGAAAGGCTTCGTCGAGGCAAGGCCTGCCAGGTCATCGACGTTCTCGACGTTGTCGCCTTCCTTGCGGCGCATCGCCATGATGCAGGCGAAGGTGCCGAGCGTCATGACCATGTAGATGAGCATGTAGAGAATGACGCCAGAAACACCGGTCTCCGTCCCGGCGGCGAGACCCACCAGGGCAAAGCCCATGTGGCCGATGGAGGAATAGGCCATCAGCCGCTTGATGTTGCGCTGACCGATTGCGGCGAACGAACCGAGCAGCATGGAGGCGATCGACACGAAGACGAGGATCTGCTGCCAGTCGGCGACGAGCGGCAGGAAGGCGTCGGACACGATGCGCACGAGGATCGCCATGGCGGCAACCTTCGGACCGGCGGCGAAGAAGGCGGTCACAGGGGTCGGCGCGCCTTCGTAGACGTCCGGCGTCCACATGTGGAACGGCACGGCGGAAATCTTGAAGCAGAGACCGGCCAGCACGAAGACGAGGCCGAAGACCACGCCGAGCGAGCGCGTCTCGGAGGCCAGAACCAGAGCGATGCCGTCGAAGCCGGTATTGCCGGTGAAACCGTAGATCAGCGACATGCCGTAGAGCAGCATGCCCGACGACAGCGAGCCGAGCACGAAATACTTGAGGCCGGACTCCGTGGAGCGAAGGCTGTCGCGGTTGATCGCCGCGACGACGTAGAGCGACAGCGACATCAGTTCGAGACCGAGGTAGAGCGCCAGCAGGTCGTTTGCGGAAATCAGGAGCATCATGCCAAGCGTGGCGATCACCAGCAGAACCGGGAACTCGAAACGGTCGAGCTGCTCGGAACGGGCGTGGCCGACGGTCATGATCATGGCCGTCACCGAGCCGATC
The DNA here is from genome assembly GCF_000705355.1 of Pseudorhizobium marinum. Classification (NCBI taxonomy): domain Bacteria; kingdom Pseudomonadati; phylum Pseudomonadota; class Alphaproteobacteria; order Hyphomicrobiales; family Rhizobiaceae; genus Pseudorhizobium; species Pseudorhizobium marinum. The sequence goes on along the minus strand of NZ_JMQK01000007.1, from coordinate 14,917 downwards.
AGGGCCACAGCCTTCATGAACCGCGTGAAGGGATCCAGGACGAAGGCGCCGCCGAAGGCTACGCCCTCGCCCGGCACGAGGACCAGCCAGAGGCCGGACGCGATGATCAGGGCAACGGCCAGACCGGTCACGGTCGGGGCCGATCGTTCACCGGAAAAGACCCCGATCATCAGTAGCGCGAGCGCTCCCACGGCCAGGATGATCTCCGGCATGGCGAGCTGCAGGCTTGCGAGGAATAGTTCAGAGGTCATGTCCTGTCGTGTCCTGTCTCAATGCACCGTGAGTGCAAGATCTTGCGCTGCCTGCAGGGCCGCGGCGTAGTTGTTGACGAGCAGATCCACCGAGGCAGCCGTCGCATCGAAGATCGGGGCCGGATAGACGCCGTAGAAAATGGTCAGGGCGACCAGCGGATAGAGGATGAGCTTTTCACGGCCGGTGAGGTCGAGCAGGCCCTTGAGGCTTTCCTTCTCCAGCGCACCCCAGATCACCCGGCGATAGAGCCAGAGAGCGTAGGATGCCGACAGGATGACACCGGTTGCGGCGAAGAGCGCAACCCAGGTGTTGACCTGGAAGACACCCACGATCGTCAGGAATTCTCCGACGAATCCGGAGGTCCCGGGAAGGCCGACATTGGCCATGGTGAAGACCATGAAGGCCACCGCATACTTCGGCATGTTGTTGACGAGGCCGCCATAGGCGGAAATCTCGCGGGTGTGGAGCCGGTCATAGATGACGCCGACGCAGAGGAAGAGCGCGCCGGAGACGATGCCGTGCGACAGCATCTGGAAGATCGCGCCCTGCACGCCCTGCATGTTGGCCGCGAAGATACCCATGGTCACATAGCCCATGTGGGCAACCGAGGAATAGGCGATCAGCTTCTTGATGTCGTCCTGCATCATCGCCACCAGCGAGGTGTAGATGATGGCGAGAACCGAGAGCGTGAAGACGAAGGGCGCGAAGTAGTCGGACGCCAGCGGGAACATGGCCAGCGAAATCCGGATGAACCCGTAGCCGCCAAGCTTCAGCATGACGCCGGCCAGAATGACAGAGCCTGCGGTCGGGGCCTGGACGTGCGCGTCGGGAAGCCAGGTATGAACAGGCCACATCGGCATCTTGACGGCGAAGGCGGCAAAGCAGGCAAGCCACAGCCAGGTCTGCATGCCCGCCGGGAAATTGAAGCGGAGCAGCTCGGGGATGTCGGTGGTCCCGGCCTGCCAGTACATGGCCATGATGGCGAGCATCATCAGAACCGAGCCGGCGAGCGTATAAAGGAAGAACTTGTAGCTCGCGTAGACGCGGTCCTTGCCACCCCAGACGCCGATGATGACGAACATCGGGATCAGCGTCGCCTCGAAGAACACGTAGAAGAGAACGATGTCGAGCGCGACGAAGACGCCGACCATGACCACTTCCAGAAGCAGGAAGGCGATCATGTATTCCTTGAGGCGCGTCTGAACCGAGTGCCAGCTGGCCAGGATGCAGAACGGCATCAGGAAGGTCGTCAGGATGACGAACAGCATGGAGATGCCGTCGACGCCGAGATGATAGGAGATCCCCGTGCCGAGCCAGGCATGCTTCTCCACCATCTGGAAGCCCGGGTTCGAATTGTCGAAGCCGATCCAGATGAACAGCGACACGATGAACGTGAAGACCGTCGTCAGAAGCGAGACGTTGAGGATGTTGCGTCGGCCGTAGGCGCTGTCTTCACGGGTGAGGAGAAGAAGCAGCACGCCGACGAGCGGCAGGAAGGTGACCGTCGAGAGAATTGGCCAGTCGGTCATTAGATTGAGCTCCCGAGCATCATCCAGGTGACGAGGGCGGCGACGCCGATGAGCATCGCAAACGCGTAGTGATAAAGATAGCCGGACTGCAGGCGCACGACGCCGCGGGTCACCTCGACGACGCGGGCAGCGACGCCGTTCGGACCGTAGGTGTCGATGACGCCGATGTCACCCTTCTTCCACAGGAAGCGGCCGAGGCTCTTGGCCGAGCGCACGAACAGGAAGTCGTAGATCTCGTCGAAGTACCACTTGTTGAGCAGGAAGTTGTAGAGAAGGCTCTGCTGCTCGGCCAGCCGCTTCGGCGTGGAAGGCGACTTGATGTACATGTACCAGGCGGTGACGAAGCCAAGCGCCATCGCGACGAACGGGCTCCACTTCACCCACAGCGGCACGTGGTGGAATTCTTCGAGGATCTCGTTCTCCGGCAGCGTGAAGAGCGCACCCTTCCAGAACTCGCCGTATTCGTGACCGAAGAAATAGCCTTCGAACAGGACGCCGGCAACGACTGCACCGATGGCCAGCACGTAAAGCGGCACCAGCATGACCTGCGGCGATTCGTGGACGTGGTGCATCACGTCGGCCGAGGCCCGGGGCTTGCCGAAGAAGGTGAGGAAAGCCAGGCGCCACGAGTAGAAGCTCGTGAACAGGGCCGCGATGACGAGAAGCGTGAATGCGAAGCCCGAGGCCAGCGAATGCGAGGCATAGGCGGATTCGATGATCACGTCCTTGGAGAAGAAGCCGGCGAAGCCGAACATCGTGCCGGGAATGCCGACGCCGGTCAGCGCGAGCGTGCCGATCGTCATCATCCAGAAGGTGACGGGGATGTGCTTGCGCAGGCCACCCATGTAACGCATGTCCTGTTCGCCATCGACGGCGTGGATCACCGAGCCGGCGCCCAGGAACAGGAGCGCCTTGAAGAAGGCGTGCGTGAAGAGGTGGAAGATCGCCGCGCCATAGGCGCCGACACCGAGCGCCACGAACATGTAGCCGAGCTGCGAGCAGGTGGAATAGGCGATGACCCGCTTGATGTCGTTCTGCACGAGACCGACGGTCGCGGCGAAGAAGGCCGTGATCGCGCCGATCACGGTGACCACCAGCAGAGCGTCCGGCGACAGTTCGAAGATCGGAGACATGCGGGCGACGAGGAAGACGCCGGCGGTGACCATGGTCGCCGCATGGATGAGGGCCGAGACCGGGGTCGGGCCTTCCATGGCGTCCGGCAGCCAGGTGTGCAGCAGGAACTGCGCCGACTTGCCCATGGCGCCCATGAAGAGGAGAAGGCAGACGATCGTGAGCGCGCCGTAGCGGGTCACGTCCATGCCGAAGATGCTGGCGATCACGTCGCCACCTTCGGCCGCACCCTCGGCGGGAAGATAGCTGCCGGCAGCGGCAAAGATGGTTTCGAAGTTCAGCGATCCGAACAGCATGAAGATGCCGGCGATGCCGAGCAGGAAGCCGAAGTCGCCGACGCGATTGACGATGAAAGCCTTCATTGCAGCGGCGGAAGCCGAGGGCTTCTTGTACCAGAATCCGATCAGCAGGTAGGAGGCGAGACCGACGCCTTCCCAGCCGAAGAACATCTGCACCAGGTTGTCGGAGGTCACCAGCATCAGCATGGCGAAGGTAAAGAGCGACAGATAGGCGAAGAAGCGCGGCCGATGCGGGTCGTGGTGCATGTAGCCGATCGAATAGACGTGAACCAGCGTCGAGACCGTGTTGACGACGACGAACATGACCGCCGTCAGCGTGTCGATGCGGAAGGCCCACTCGATGTCGATGCCACCGGACTGGATCCAGCGCATGACGTCGACCTTGATCACCTCGCCGGCCTCACCGTGGGCCAGCGCGACGTTGAAGAAAACGATCCAGGACAGGATGGCCGCGACGATCATCAAGCCGCTGGTGATGTATTCGGATGCCTTGGCGCCGATCGAGCGGCCGAAAAGGCCGGCGATCAGGAAGCCGATCAGGGGAAGAAAGACGATAGCCTTGTAGATCATGACCCGATCAGCCCTTCATCATGTTGACGTCTTCGACCGCGATCGACCCGCGGTTGCGGTAGAAGACGACGAGAATTGCAAGCCCGATCGCAGCTTCCGCGGCCGCGACGGTCAGAATGAACAGTGCGAAGACCTGACCGACGATGTCGTTCAGGAAGGAAGAGAAGGCGACCATGTTGAGGTTGACCGACAGTAGGATCAGCTCGATCGACATCAGGATGATGATGACGTTCTTGCGGTTCAGAAAGATGCCGAAGACGCCCAGGATAAAGAGGATGGCGCTGACCGTCAGGTAGTGGGAGAGACCGATTTCCATGTTCGTATTCCTTCTTCGCCTACCTTAGATACCTTGACCGGGCTTGACCTTGACCACCTCGACGGCGGTTTCGGGCGTGCGCGCAACCTGTGCAGAAATGTCCTGGCGCTTGATGTTCTGCCGGTGACGCAGGGTCAGGACGATGGCGCCGATCATGGCGACCAGCAGCACCATCCCCGCGATCTGGAAGAAGTAGACGTAATGCGTGTAGAGCACGTCGCCGAGCACCGCCGTATTGGTTCGCACGAGCGGGTTCGGGATCGGCATGGTGATCGAGCTGGCGGCGACCGGCGTCAGCACGCTGCCGCCGATGACGACGATCAACTCCGCGGCCACGATCAGCCCGACCAGCACGCCGATGGGAGCATACTGAAGGACGCCCGACCGGAGCTCCGCAAAATCGATGTCGAGCATCATCACGACAAAGAGGAAGAGGACGGCGACGGCGCCGATGTAGACGACGAGCAGGATCATCGCCAGGAACTCGGCACCCGTCAGCAGGAACAGCCCCGCCGCGTTGAAGAAGACGAGGATCAGGAACAGAACCGAATGAACGGGGTTCTTTGCGGAGATGACCATGAAGGCCGAGGCCACAGCCACGAACGCGAAGAGATAGAAGAAAACAGCCTGCAGAGCCATTACGGTGCCTTTTCGTCCTTGTCGGGAACGGGCGCATGCCCCTCCCCGTTCGTCCCTGGCCAGATGTGCCGACCGGGAATGTCCGTTCACATTGTCACTCCGCCCGCGGATGCGGGCGGCTACGAATACTCACCGGTATGGCGCGTCCTGCGCCATGTTGCGGGCGATCTCGCGCTCCCAGCGGTCGCCGTTGTCGAGCAGACGCGCCTTGTCGTAGTAGAGCTCCTCGCGGGTCTCCGTCGAGAACTCGAAGTTCGGACCCTCGACGATCGCATCGACCGGGCAGGCTTCCTGGCAGAAACCGCAGTAGATGCACTTCACCATGTCGATGTCGTAGCGCACCGTGCGGCGGGTGCCGTCGTTGCGCCGCGGGCCGGCCTCGATGGTGATCGCCTGGGCGGGACAGATCGCCTCGCATAGCTTGCAGGCGATGCAGCGCTCTTCGCCGTTCGGGTAGCGGCGCAGGACGTGCTCGCCCCGGAACCGCGGCGATACCGGGTTCTTCTCGAACGGATAGTTGATCGTCGCCTTCGGCTTGAAGAAGTAGCGCATCGACAGGAAGAAAGCCGAGACGAACTCCTTCAGGAACAGCGAGTTGACGGTCTGAGTAAGACTTGCCATCGTTATTCTCCAGTGCGGGTCAAAGCGAGAGAGGGCATGTTATGCCCACCCCATCAGCTTGAGCACGAATGCGGTGATGATGACCATGGCGAGCGAGAGCGGAAGGAAGACCTTCCAGCCCAGCCGCATCAGCTGGTCGTAGCGGTAGCGCGGGACGAATGCCTTCACCATCGAGTAGCCGAAGAAGATCAGCAGCACCTTCATGATGAACCAGACGATGCCCGGGACCCAGTTGAGGATCCAGATGTCGACCGGCGGCAGCCAGCCCCCAAGGAAGAGGATCGTCGTCAGCGAGCAGATCAGCAGGATAGCCGCATATTCGCTGAGCATAAGCATCATGTACGGCGCCGAGGAGTATTCGACCATGTAGCCGGCGACGAGCTCCGATTCCGCTTCCGGAAGATCGAAGGGCGGACGGTTGGTTTCGGCAAGTCCCGAGATGAAGAAGATGATGAACATCGGGAAGAGCGGCAGCCAGTGCCAGTCAAGGAACGAGGCCGGCAGACCCATCATCGTGCCGAGGCCGTCCCGCTGGGCAAAGACCATGTCGGAAAGATTGAGCGAGCCGACGCAGAGCAGAACCGTGACGAGGACGAAGCCGATCGAGACTTCATAGGAGACCATCTGCGCCGCCGAGCGCAGCGCGCCGAGGAAGGGATACTTCGAGTTCGACGCCCAGCCGGCCATGATGATCCCGTAGACCTCCAGCGAAGAGATCGCGAAGATGTAGAGGATGCCGACGTTGATGTTGGCGATCACCCAGTTCTCGTTGAACGGGATCACGGCCCAGGTGGCGAGCGCCAGCGTCACCGAGACGAGCGGCGCCAGCAGGAAGACCCCCTTGTTGGCACCCGAGGGGATGATCGGCTCCTTGAAGACGAACTTCAGCAGATCCGCGAAGGACTGGAAGAGACCCCAGGGGCCGACGACGTTGGGGCCGCGACGCAGCTGCACGGCCGCCCAGACCTTGCGGTCGGCGTATAGGATGTAGGCGATGAAGACCAGGAGACAGACGAGGACCAGCAGCGACTGGGCAATCATCACCAGCGCGGGCCAACCGTAGGTCGAGAAGAATGTATCGTCCATAATTCCTGTTACTCCGCCGCAGCCTTGAAATTGTCGCGGGCCAATGCCGAGCATTCGGCCATCACGGCCGACGCGCGGGCAATTGGGTTCGTCAAATAGAAGTCTTTGATCGGCGACGCAAATCCAGACTTGCTCATCTCACCGGCTTTTTCGCCAAGTGCGGCGATTTCGCTGACGTTGCCCACCGCAATCTCGTCCAGAGCGGCAAAATGCGGGTAGGCCTCATAGAGCTTGGCGCGCAATGCGTAGAGAGAATCAAACGGCAGCTTCTGGCCCAGCACGTCCGACAGAGCGCGGATGATCGCCCAGTCCTCACGGGCCTCACCCGGCGCAAAGCCTGCCCGGTTGCCCATCTGGACGCGCCCTTCGGTGTTGACCCAGGTACCGGATTTTTCGGTATAGGCTGCCGCCGGCAGGATGACGTCGGCATGATGCGCACCGGCGTCGCCGTGGCTGCCGATGTAGACGGTGAACTTCGCACCCTTGCGGGAGAAGTCCAGCTCGTCGGCACCGAGCAGGAAGAGGACATCCATGCCGGTCAGCATCTCGGCTGCATTGACGCCCTTGGCGCCGGGCACGAAGCCGAGATCGAGACCGCCGACACGCGAGGCTGCCGTATGCAGGACGCCAAAGCCGTTCCATTCGTCCGTCAGCGCACCGACGGCGTTTGCCAGCTTCGATGCGGCGTTCAGGATGGCAGCGCCATCGGCACGTGTCAGGGCGCCCTGCCCGACGATGATCATCGGGTTCTTGGCGTTGCGCAGCTTGTCGAGGAAGTCGCCGGTACCATTGACGAGTTCGCCCAGGGTGTCGGGGCCTGATCCGAGGTACTCGTAGTCGTAGCGCAGATCGCCACCCTCGCCGATCACGCCGATCGGGAAGTTGCCGCGGCGCCAGCGCTTGCGAATGCGGGCGTTCAGCACTGCCGCCTCGAGCCGCGGGTTGGCGCCGATCAGGAGAAGCGCGTCGGCCCGGTCGATGCCTTCGATGGTCGGGTTGAACAGGTAGCTGGCGCGGCCGAGCGACGGGTCGAGCGCAACACCATCCTGGCGGCAGTCGAGGTTGTCGGAGCCGAGCGAGCGGATCAGCTCCTTCAGGGCGTACATTTCTTCGACGGCGGCAAGGTCGCCGGCAATCGCGCCGATCTTGTCGGCCGAGGTGGCCGACACGGCGGCCTTGATGGCAGCGAAGGCTTCGCCCCAGCTGGCGGCCTGCAGGCGGCCGTCGCGGCGCACGTAGGGCCGGTCGAGGCGCTGCGTCTTCAGCCCGTCCCAGATGAAGCGGGTCTTGTCGGAGATCCACTCCTCGTTCACCTGCTCGTTGATGCGCGGCATGATGCGCATGACTTCGCGGCCGCGCGTATCGACGCGGATGGCGGAGCCCAGCGCATCCATGACGTCGATCGACTCGGTCTTGCCGAGTTCCCACGGCCGCGCCGTGAAGGCGAAGGGCCGCGAGGTCAGCGCGCCGACGGGGCAGAGGTCGATGACATTGCCCTGCAGCTCGGAGGTCATGGCGTGTTCGAGATAGGTCGTGATCTCGGCGTCCTCGCCGCGGCCGATCAGGCCGAGCTCGGAAATGCCGCCGACTTCCGTCGTGAAGCGGACGCAGCGCGTGCAGTGAATGCAGCGGTTCATCACGGTCTTGACGAGCGGGCCGATGTATTTGTCTTCGACGGCGCGCTTGTTCTCCGTGTAGCGGGAGGCGTCCATGCCGAAGGCCATGGCCTGGTCCTGCAGGTCGCATTCGCCGCCCTGGTCGCAGATCGGGCAATCCAGCGGGTGGTTGATGAGCAGGAACTCCATCACCCCTTCACGGGCCTTCTTGACCATCGGCGTGTTGGTATAGACCTCCGGCAGTTCGCCGTTCGGGCCGGGACGGACGTCGCGCACGCCCATGGCGCAGGAGGCGGCGGGCTTCGGGGGACCGCCTTTCACCTCGACCAGACACATGCGGCAGTTGCCCGCCACGGACAGGCGCTCGTGGAAACAGAAACGCGGAACCTCGGCGCCGGCTTCCTCGCACGCCTGCAACAGCGTGAAATGATCCGGAACCTCGATTTCCTTGCCGTCAACCTTCAGCTTTGCCATCGTCTCACTTACGTCCTGTGTTCATCCCGCGGCCTGAAGCCGGGGAAAATCCTTACTCTGCCAGCTTCCTGGCCTGGCCGACCCAGTCGTCCCTGCCGATGCGCCCATCGAGCCCGAGAGCCTCGTCGAATTTGGCAATATCGTCCTCGCTCCACGAAGCGATCTGAGCGAGGCGGCTCACACCGTTTTCCTGCAGCACCTGTTCAAGCTTCGGACCGATCCCCTTGATCTTCTTCAGGTCTTCCGTCTTGGCGTCGGCTGCAGGCTTGCTGGCCGGCTTTGCCTTGGCGGTGCGCTTCGGCTGCGCCTTGGGTTCTGTCCTGGCCTTCGCAACCTTGGCCGCCGGAGCGCCGGCCGTCTTCTGACGCGGCGCTCTGGGCTTTGGAGCGGGAGCCGGTTCGGCGGGCGTCTGCGCCGTCTTTTCCGGCGGCGCGGCGACCCCACTCGTCTCCTGTGCGCTGTTCAGGCGCTTCGAGGTTTCCAGGGCGCTCTGGAGCGCACCGAAGAAGGCGCTGGCGAACTGGCTGGTGATCGTCAACCCGACCGCCGTTGCGGTCGCCATGGCGGCGGCCGACTGCGCCATCAATGGGTTCATGGCCAGAGCTTCGGCGAAAGGCGCGCGCGCGGGATCGGCCGCAGGCTTGTCTGCCGCCGCCTTCCCCTCGGGTCCTGTCACCGGTTGCTTCACCAGATTACTCCGCGGCTTCCATGACGGCGCCATGCGCCATCGCGTTGTGGGTATAGCGATCGATGCGCGCCTCGATCTCCGGACGGAAATTGCGGATCAGGCCCTGGACCGGCCAGGCCGCAGCATCGCCGAGCGCGCAGATGGTATGGCCTTCGATCTGCTTCGACACCTGCAACAGCATGTCGATTTCACGCTTCTGGGCGTTGCCGGTCACCATGCGCTCCATCACCCGCCACATCCAGCCGGTGCCTTCGCGGCACGGCGTGCACTGGCCGCAGCTTTCGTGCTTGAAGAAGGCCGAGAGGCGGGCGATCGCCTTGATGACATCCGTCGACTTGTCCATGACGATGATCGCCGCGGTGCCGAAGGACGACTTCTTCTCGCGCATGCCGTCGAAGTCCATGATCGCGTCTTCCATGTCCTCGCCCCGGATGATCGGGCAGGAGGCGCCGCCTGGAATGACCGCCATCAGATTGTCCCAGCCGCCGCGCACGCCGCCGGCGTGCTTCTCGATCAGCTCCCGGAAGGGGATGCTCATCGCCTCTTCCACGGTGCAGGGCTTGTTGACGTGGCCGGAGATCATGAACAGCTTGGTGCCGACGTTGTTCGGGCGACCGATCGACGAGAACCAGCCGGCGCCGCGGCGCAGGATGGTCGGCGCAACAGCAATCGACTCGACGTTGTTGACGGTCGTCGGGCAGCCGTAGAGGCCCATGTTGGCCGGGAACGGCGGCTTCAGGCGCGGCTGACCCTTCTTGCCTTCCAGGCTCTCCAGGAGCGCCGTCTCTTCGCCGCAGATATAGGCGCCGGCGCCGTGATGCACGAAGACGTCGAAGTCCCAGCCGTTCTTGTTGTTCGTGCCGAGGAGACCGGCGTCGTAGCACTCGTCGATGGCCGCCTGCAGCGCCTCGCGCTCGCGCATGTATTCGCCGCGAACGTAGATGTAGGCGGTATGGGCGCCCATGGCGAAACCGGCGATGACGCAGCCTTCGATCAGCGTGTGCGGATCATGGCGGAGGATCTCGCGGTCCTTGCAGGTACCCGGCTCCGATTCGTCGGCATTGACGACGAGGTAATGCGGCCGGCCGTCGGATTCCTTGGGCATGAAGGACCACTTGAGACCGGTCGGGAAGCCGGCGCCGCCGCGGCCGCGCAGGCCCGACGCCTTCATCTCGTCGATGATCCAGTCGCGGCCCTTCTCGATGATCTGCTTGGTACCGTCCCAGTGGCCGCGGCTCATCGCGCCCTTCAGGGACTTGTCCTTGAGACCGTAGATATTGGTAAAGATGCGATCCTGGTCTTTTAGCATGATCTATTCCACCGGTCCGCCGACATCCGAGGTCGGCCATTGATATGCATCATGCGGCCAACGGCATGGCCACACAACAATAGCATTGCTTACGAAGTCTCACCGTCCGGCGAGGGCTTCTTGCGTGTGCGCTTCGGCTTGGCGTCGCCCGAGACGGCACCCGGCTCCGGCGGCGCGCCTTCGGCGGCGCTGCCGGCGCGCTTGCGGTCGGGCTTCGCCGTCGCCTTCGTTCCCGACAGCGGCTGCTTCTCCGCCGTCTCGACGCGCTCCTGGGAGCCGGCCTTGTCTGTGACCGGCGTCTTGATCGACTTGTCACCCTCTTCCGCCGTGTCCTTGGCGCGACCGGCATCGGTCGGCGCCATGGGGGCTGATTGGGCCTCCGGCTTCGACTCCAGGTTGGTGCGCACCGGCTTGATCTCTTCCGTCAGCGTCGTCGGGCCGCCGACGGGGGCAGACACCAGACGGTCCACCTGCGGACCGGGCGTGATTTCATTGCCCCGTCCGGCGTGGAAGCGATCGATGATGTGCTCGAGCTGCGTCGGCGTCAGGTCCTCATAGGCATCCTTGAAGATCATCACCATCGGCGCGTTGACGCAGGCGCCCTGACATTCGACCTCTTCCCAGGACAGCGTGCCGTCCTCGTTGAGGTGGAGAGGGTCGGCGTGGATCTTGCTCTTGCAGACCTTGATCAGGTCCTCGGCGCCGCGCAGCATGCAGGGCGTCGTGCCGCAGACCTGCACGTGGGCGCGGGTGCCGACCGGCTTAAGCTGGAACTGGGTGTAGAAGGTCGCCACTTCCAGGACGCGGATGAAGGCCATGTCGAGCTTCTGCGCGACGAATTCGATGGCCGCGCGCGTCACCCAGCCGTCCTGCTCCTGGGCCCGCATCAGAAGCGGGATCACGGCGGACTGCTGACGCCCCTCCGGATACTTGCGGATGGTGGCCTCGGCCCAGCCGGCATTCTCCTCGTTGAAGGCGAAGGCTGACGGTTGGACATTGTCTTCGGCTAGTCGACGAACGGACATTCTTTCTTACGCCTTATCAGTCTTGGAACCGCACTGCCCCGAAGCAGCGCCTGTTGAAGCCACGAAGCGGGTCATCAGCGATCCACCTCGCCGAACACGATGTCGAGCGAACCGAGGATCGCCGAGACGTCGGCGAGCTGGTGGCCGCGGCACATGAAGTCCATCGCCTGCAGATGGGCATAGCCCGGCGCGCGGATCTTCAGGCGGTAGGGCTTGTTGGTACCGTCGGCGACGAGATAGACGCCGAACTCGCCCTTGGGCGCCTCGACGGCCGCATACACTTCGCCGGCCGGCACGTGGTAGCCTTCCGTGTAGAGCTTGAAGTGGTGGATCAGCGCTTCCATCGAGCGCTTCATCTCGCCACGCTTCGGCGGCACGACCTTGCCGTCCAGCGACGACACGGGGCCGACCTTGGCGTCGCCCATCAGGCGGTTGACGCACTGCTTCATGATCTTCACGGATTCGCGCATCTCGATCATGCGGATCACGTAGCGGTCGAAACAGTCGCCGTTCTTGCCGATCGGGATGTCGAAGTCCATGTCGGCGTAGCATTCGTAGGGCTGCGACTTGCGCAGGTCCCAGGCAGCGCCGGAGCCGCGCACCATGACGCCCGAGAAGCCCCAGGCCCAGCAGTCTTCCAGCGACACGACGCCGATGTCGACGTTGCGCTGCTTGAAGATGCGGTTGCCGGTCAAAAGCTCGTCGATGTCGTCCAGCGTGCCGAGGAAGGGATCGCACCAGGCGCCGATGTCTTCCACCAGCTCCGGCGGCAGGTCCTGGTGGACACCGCCCGGGCGGAAGTAGGCCGCATGCATGCGCGAACCGGAGGCGCGCTCGTAGAAGACCATCAGCTTCTCGCGCTCCTCGAAGCCCCAGAGCGGCGGCGTCAGCGCGCCGACGTCCATGGCCTGCGTGGTAACGTTGAGCAGATGCGACAGGATGCGGCTGATCTCGGAATAGAGCACGCGGATCAGCTGGCCGCGGATCGGGATCTCGAGGCCGAGCAGTTTTTCCACCGCCAGACAGTAGGCATGCTCCTGGACCATCGGCGCGACATAGTCGAGGCGATCGAAATAGGGCAGCGCCTGCAGGTAGGTCTTCGTCTCGATCAGCTTCTCGGTGCCGCGGTGCAGCAGGCCGATGTGCGGATCGACCCGCTCGACGATCTCGCCGTCGAGCTCCAGCACAAGCCGCAACACGCCGTGCGCCGCCGGATGCTGCGGTCCGAAGTTGATGTTGAAGTTGCGGACGTTGTGTTCGTTCATTCTGTCAGCTCCATGCCGAGCGGCCATGCCGTACGGCGGAATGAAAAGCAGCGACGGCGCCGAGACGCCGCTTTCTAAACTTTTGCCTTCTCGTCGCCGGGAAGGACATAGTCGGTCCCCTCCCAGGGCGAAAGGAAATCGAAGCTGCGGAACTCCTGGCGCAGCTCCACCGGCTCATACACAACACGCTTGGCGGCATCGTCGTAGCGAACTTCCACGAACCCCGTCGTCGGGAAATCCTTGCGCAGCGGATGGCCCTCGAAGCCGTAGTCGGTGAGGATGCGGCGCAGGTCCGGGTGGCCGGTGAACAGGATGCCGTACATGTCCCAGGCTTCGCGTTCGAACCAGTCGGCGCCCGGATAGACGCCGAAGGCCGACGGGACGGGTTCGTCCTCGGCCACCAGCACCTTGATGCGGATGCGCGTGTTCTGGCGCGGCGACAGCAGATGGTAGACGACGTCGAAGCGCTTTTCGCGCTGCGGCCAGTCGACGCCACAGATGTCGATGAAGTTGATGAACCCGCACTGCACGTCGTCGCGCAGAAAGGTCAGCAACGGGATAAGCTTCTCCGGCGTCGTCATGACCGTCAGTTCGCCAAAGGCGATGTCGGCCGATTCCACCAGTTCCGGATGCATTTCGGCAATATGCGCCGAGAGGTCTCTGAGGGCTTCGCTCATGTCGGTGTCCTTGCCCTTAGCGCTCGATCGTGCCGGTACGGCGGATCTTCTTCTGCAGCAGAAGCACGCCGTAAAGCAGTGCCTCTGCCGTGGGGGGACAGCCCGGTACATAGATGTCCACCGGCACGATGCGGTCGCAGCCCCGTACCACGGAGTAGGAATAGTGGTAGTAGCCACCGCCGTTGGCGCAGGAGCCCATCGAGATCACGTAGCGCGGCTCGGGCATCTGGTCGTAGACCTTGCGCAGCGCCGGCGCCATCTTGTTGGTGAGCGTGCCCGCGACGATCATCACGTCGGACTGGCGTGGTGAGGCGCGCGGCGCAAAGCCGAAGCGCTCCGCGTCATAGCGCGGCATCGACATCTGCATCATCTCGACAGCGCAACAGGCGAGACCGAAGGTCATCCACATCAGCGAGCCGGTGCGCGCCCAGGTGATCAACTCGTCGGTCGAGGTCACGAGGAAGCCCTTGTCGGCGAGCTCGTTGTTGATCTCGCCGAAGAAACGGTCATCGCTGCCGACCGGCTTGCCGGTGGCAGGATCGATGATGCCCTTGGGTTGTGGCGCGACGAGGGTGTTGCCGTGATCGACTACTCCCATTCCAGCGCTCCTTTCTTCCACTCATAAATGAAGCCGACCGTGAGGACGGCGAGGAATACCATCATCGACCAGAAGCCGAACCAGCCGATCTCGCCGAAGGACACCGCCCAGGGGAACATGAAGGCCACTTCCAGATCGAAAATGATGAACAGGATCGACACCAGGTAGAACCGGATGTCGAATTTCATGCGGGCGTCGTCGAAGGCGTTGAAGCCGCATTCGTAGGCCGAGAGCTTTTCCGAGTCGGGCGCCTTGTAGGCGACGGCGAACGGGGCAATCAGCAGAGCCAGTCCGATCACGAGAGCAATACCAATGAAGATTGCAATCGGGATGTAGGCAGTGAGGAGTTCACTCATGGTAGTCGATCCCTGCTTGCCGGTAGCGCCGGGCGGCGCTCGATCAACAATGCACGGGCAAAGCGAACGTGCATTGCAATTGGCCCGTGACTACCGCAGCGCACGCCCGCACGCAAGACATTTAGCGACCGCCGCTTGCGCCCAAACGGCACAGTTGCACAGGAACATCCGGGGCAGCCGGACGCTTTGCCGCGCAGCCCAAGGGAAGGCGCAGAAACCGCATCGAAACCTGATATCATCTTACAAAGTCGCGACGGCCTGAAAAGGCCACAAAAAGCGAGAGCGGCGCATGGCCGCCGGGAGAATCAGTCGATCAGCCGCAATCGACCCGGAGCCGAAGATGGGTGCGCTCCCCTGCCCTCGCAAGAGAATCGACCGCCATTTTTTAGAAAACTCTAAAATAAAAAACCGGCGCACGGCTGGCAGCGTTTTCAGCAACAGTCGGGAGGGAGGAAGAGGGTGAAAC